>JAPXKQ010000115.1:0-7220 GCA_033809995.1 Tissierellaceae bacterium | reverse complement strand
AGTAGTACTGGGATCTATCATGTGACGTAAGTGGTATTAACCGTCAAATCATATTTGAAGATGATGATTATCAAAAATTTCTGTGGACAATGAAAGATACCAAAGAAAAAAAGTGGCTATAAGATATATGCCTACTGTCAAATGGGTAATCACATTCATTTATTGTTAAAGTAAATCACGGAAGACCTGGTGATAGTATTTAGAAGGATTGGGACAGTTACGTGTATTGATATAACTGGAAGTACAGACGTCGAGGTCATTTGCTCCAGGATCGCTACAAAAGCGAAGCAGTAGAAAACGATAGTTACAGACCACAAGGCGGACGAATGAAATACAGACGGCTTACAAGAAATATTTATACGTCTCGCCATGTACAATTTTTTGCGAAATAATCACAGCACACGTGGTTATACAACAAAAAGGCTGGAAATACAGCTATCAGGCTAATTTCACCATAACTATATTAATTTGTCTACACTATTTCAAATGTAGGAATGTAGTATAGCCACCTAATGTGGTAGCACTTACTCAAAAGAATAAATTACCTGTTCGAAATGGTAAAAAAGACTGTCGCAAGGGAAAAACTAAATTGATAGCTAGCTTCATTTATAGAGTAGCATAAATTATTATAAATAAAATATTTTTAACTATTTAATCAAGGATCACTTCGTTTTCTTCCTTGACAAAATAATCATTAATAATTTGGAAATCCTACAGCATTGTTTAGAGAAAATTTTTCAAAGGCCCGTGTCACATATGTTTGACTTCTCCAGAACTTCTCTAGAATTATAATAAATTTTCCCTTGACAAAATATTTGCTAATAGTATATATTAGAGAATAAGTGGAAATATGTGCTTTGATAAGGACAGTAGCAAGGTCATGAGTATTACAGAGAAATAATCGCATGGTGAGAGATTATTATATAAAACTTTGTGAAGATCACCTTTGAGCATAATACCTGAAAATAGTAGGGTATTACGTGAAGACGTTAAACTAATAAGTGACAAGATTTATTCTTGTAATTTGGGTGGTACCGCGGAATTTTCGTCCCTAAGTCATTGACTTAGGGATTTTTTATGACCTAACCCGATTTATTGAGCGTTTTTCTCAACAAATCGATGGTAGGTCAAACGCAATGAGCACCAAATTTATGCGAACGTAGGAGCAAATAAATTTGAGTTGCGGAAACTGCGATTTTTAAATAAGGAGAGATTAAATTGAAAAGGTTTGATGAACTATCAAATGAACCTGTAAAGGCTCGAGAACATAAAATTTCAGAGTATTGGAATGAAATCAACCTATTGCATAGGTCAGTTGAAACTAGAGATCCTAATAATCCATTTGTGTTTTATGAAGGACCCCCAACAGCTAATGGAAGACCTGGAATTCACCACGTAATGTCCAGAACTCTTAAAGACTTAACATGCCGTTATAAAACCATGAAGGGCTATCAAGTTAAGAGAAAAGCAGGTTGGGATACGCATGGTCTACCAGTAGAAATTGAAGTTGAAAAACAGCTTAACTTAAAGGACAAAAAAGATATTGAAGCCTATGGGGTTGAAGCATTCAATAAACAATGTAGAGAATCTGTATTTAAGTACGAGAAGCTTTGGAGAGAAATGACAGAAAGAATGGCTTATCTTATTGACTTAGATAATCCATATATAACTCTTGATAATGACTATATAGAATCAGTTTGGTGGATCCTAAACAAATTCTATAAGGAAGGATATATTTATGAAGGACACAAGATATTACCATATTGTTCTCGCTGTGGAACAGGACTCGCATCCCATGAAGTAGCTTTAGGATATGAAGAGATAAAAACAGATACAGTAGTAGCAAAGTTCAAATTAAAGGGTAAAGATGAATACTTCTTAGCTTGGACCACTACACCATGGACATTGCCATCAAACGTAGCATTAACAGTAAACGCAGATGAGACATATATAAAAGTTAAACAAAATGAAGAAATTTACTATTTATCTAAAACATTAGCGCCTAAAGTATTGGGAGAGGACTATGAAGTTTTAGAGGAAATGACAGGTAAGGATTTAGAATATATAGAATATGAACAACTTATACCATTTATTAATGTAAATGGAAAGGCATTTATTGTAACCTGTGCAGATTATGTAACAACTGAAGATGGTACTGGAATAGTTCATACAGCTCCAGCTTTTGGTGAGGATGACTATAATACAGGTATGCGATACAATTTATCAGTAGTAAATCCAGTATCAGAGGAAGGTAAATTCCTAGAAACCCCTTGGGCTGATAAATTTGTTATGGACGCAGACCCAGAAATAATTCAATGGCTAAGAGAAAATGGCAAGTTATATAAGAAAGAAAAGGTAGCTCACAATTATCCACACTGTTGGAGATGCCACACACCTTTATTATATTATGCAAAACCATCTTGGTATATTGAAATTACAAAGCTAAAAGATAAGCTTGTTGAAAATAATAATGGGGTAAATTGGTATCCTGCTTTTGTTGGTGAAAAAAGATTTGGAAATTGGCTAGAAAATATAAATGATTGGGCAATATCAAGAAGTAGATATTGGGGAACACCTCTACCTATCTGGAGATGTAGTGAATGTGGTCATACAGATAGTGTTGGGTCAAGAATGGAATTAGTTGAAAGAGCAATAGAAGATATAGATGAGTCAATAGAACTACACAGACCATATGTAGATGATGTACATCTAAAATGCGACAAATGTGGCGGTACTATGACTAGGGAAAAAGACGTAATAGATGTTTGGTTTGATAGTGGAGCAATGCCATTTGCACAACACCATTATCCATTTGAAAACAAGGAAAATTTCTTTGATGAACATTTTCCAGCAGACTTTATCAATGAGGGTATAGACCAAACTAGAGGATGGTTCTATTCATTAATAGCAATTTCGACATTTGTTACAGGAAAATCACCATACAAGAATGTATTGGTAAATGACTTGATTTTAGACAAAGAAGGAAAGAAAATGTCTAAATCGAAAGGGAATACAGTTGACCCATTCGACTTGTTTGACAGATACGGTGCTGATGTTCTGAGATGGTATTTGATATATGTTTCACCACCATGGACACCTACAAAATTTGATGAAGATGGATTAAGAGAAATAGAATCCAAATTCTTTAGAAGTTTAAGAAATGTTTATAATTTCTTCTCACTCTATGCAAATACTGATGGGGTAGATCCTAGAGAATTCTATATTGATTACAAAGATAGACCAGAAATAGATAGATGGATTCTTTCAAAATACAATTCTTTAGTTAAAACTTGTACAAATGATATGGAAGTATTTGAATTAACTAAAGTAGTTAGAGAAATTCAAGAGTTCGTAATCGAAGATTTATCCAATTGGTATATCCGTAGAAATAGAAGAAGATTCTGGTCTACAGAATTAGATGATGATAAAAAGGCAGTATATAATACAACATATGAAATTTTGGTTGGAATTTGTAAATTGATAGCCCCATTCGTGCCATTTATTTCCGAGGAAATATTCCAAAACCTGACAGGTAAAGAATCAGTTCATCTAGAACTATATCCTGAAGTTAATGAAGAATTAATTAATAAGGAAATAGAAGAAAAGATGGATTTAGTAAGGAATTTGGTTGGACTAGGAAGAGCTTCAAGAGAGACAGTAAAAATCAAAGTACGTCAGCCATTAAATGAAGTAGTAATAGATGGGAAATATGAAGAACTTATAAAAGATTTAGTACCATTAATAATGGAAGAACTTAATGTTAAGAAGGTTGTATTTGAGAAAGACTTATCTCAGTTTATGAATTACTCATTAAAACCTAATTTTAAAGTTGCAGGTTCAATACTTGGATCTAAGATAAAGTCCTTTGGCAAGGTATTAGGTGAGTTAAATGCACAGGAGACTGTCGAAAAATTAGAAAGAGGAGAAAAAATAGTACTAAACTTAAACGGTGAAGATACTGAAATAGAAAAAGACTATGTATTAGTAACTATCTCTTCAAAAGAAGGATTTAATGTAATAATGGAAAACAATCTATTTGTAATCCTTGATACAACATTAACTCCGGAATTAATAAATGAAGGATATGCTAGAGAATTTGTATCTAAGGTACAACAAATGAGAAAGAGTAACGGATACGAAATACTAGACAATATCAATATTTACTATGATGGTAGTGATGAAATCAAAGCTGCAATAGATGAGTATGAAGAGTTTATTAAGGTTGAAACATTAGCAAAATCCATTGAAAGAGTTAATGATGAGACCTTAGAAAAACAAGATTTAAACGGTCAAATGACAGGAATAAAATTAGAGAAAGCTGAATAGAAGATACAAACAAGGTAGGTTGCAAAAGTGGTCTACCTTGTTTTTGTTTGAAGTAAAAATATTGTATGGTAAAAGAAGGAGTTTGGAAAGTTTTACAGAATAGTAAATTATAGGCTTTTAAATACCAGGATGAGAGAGGATTTTTTGTGACTTATATTTTTCGTAGAAAGGTATTATTTATGATTATTAGAACTGAAACTAAAAAAGATTATACTGATGTATATAATTTGAACTATGAAGCTTTTGGTAATAGGGATGATGAGTCTAAGCTTATTGAAAAGATAAGGTTATCTCCTCAATTCATACCAGAGTTGTCAATTGTAGCTGAAAAAGATAATGAAATTGTAGGTCATATATTATTAAGCAAAGCGGAGGTAGTAGATGAAAATTCTGTACATGAGGTAATTGTTCTAGCTCCAATTGCAGTTAAACCAAGCCTTCAAAAAAGGGTATAGGGGGTCAATTAATTAAAGAAGGTTTAAAAAGATGTAAAGAGTTAGGATTCGGAATGGTACTATTGATTGGTCATCCAACTTATTATCCAAAATATGGGTTTAAGCCAGCAAGAGAATTTGGACTTGAGTTAAAGCAATTTAATGTTCCAGATGAGGTCTTTATGGTTTGTGAAACAATACCTAGAGAATTAAACAAAATAAAAGGTGAATTAATATATCCCAAAAGTTTCTTTTAAGTAATAACACTAGTCTATGAAAGGGGATTTAAATGAGAATACTGAATGGGAATCTGCAAGGATTGAATGGATAGGAATCCTAACTCTTGAAGCTTTATTATCACTATTGAAATTTAATAGGATAGGAAATTGTATCAAGAATAATTGCAAAGAATGTGAGAATAGGAGGAAGAATGATGAAAAGTTTTAATGAAAAACTTAAAAATTCTAAAGATTTGCCAAAGATAAAATATGTAGGCCATGATGAAGTTATGGCGAAGCGTTTTGGTGAGGGTAATATGCTTATTGCTGCACCTATTGAATACGATGAGGTAATGAAGATGATACCTTATGGTAAGCTTATTACCCCTAGTGAAATAAGAGCTTTTCTTGCAAAGAAGCACAATGCTGATTTTACCTGTCAGCTAACAGCTGGAATATTTATAAATATTGTTGCTAATGCGTCAAAAGAGCGAGAAATATCAAGTCAAGGGAATTTAACTCCCTTCTGGAGGACGTTGAAAAAAGATGGTGAATTAAATGAAAGGTATCCTGGGGGCATTGAAGAACAAAGAATGTACTTAGAAACCGAGGGGCATGAAATAATCAAAAAAGGTAAGCGCTATTTTGTAAAGGACTATGAAAAATCCCTATATCAATTGTTGTAAAAATATGGTGATGAAGGTTAAGTAATTAAGTCTAAAATATGACGGAGGATATAAGCATTATAATTGGTAATTTGATTTATATAAATGTATTATGGGGGATGCAGAATGGAAACAAGTATCATCAATAAACTTGATAAGGTATTAAATAAAACAATAGACAATAAAAAAGTATTTGGTGCAGTTTCACATATAGAATCAACTGATGGTAAATTTTCATGGATTAAAGCAGCAGGTAATATGAATTTAGATACCCAATATGCCATAGCTAGTATTACAAAGATGTTCACAACAGCAGTTATAATAAAATTAATAGAAGAAGGTTCTTTATATTTTGATGATAGTATTGATAAATTCTTTATAAAAGACTATATTGATGGTCTACATGTATATAAAGGAGTAGATTATTCTTCGAAAATTACCATAAGACAATTGCTATCTCATACTACTGGATTACCAGATTTATCAACGGAAAAAATAAATGGGAAATCATATTTTGAAGAAATTTATGAAAAGGATGTAGAATTAGCTTTTAATGAAGCAATTCAAAGGACAAAAAATTTGAAAGCACACTTTATTAACGGAGATAAAGGTAAGGCATTTTACTCAGATATAAATTTTGATTTACTAGGCGAAATTGCAAAAATAATTACTCAGAAAGAACTTAAAGATATTTATAATCAATTTATAATTCAACCATTGGGGTTAGAGAATACTTATTTATGTGATAAAGCCAGTGCCTTTGCACCAATATACTTAAACTCAAGCCCTCTAAACCGACCTTTTGTAGTATCATCTGCTGGTGCATCAGGTGGCATTATTTCAACTGCTCAGGATACAATGAAATTTTTAAAATCGTTTTATACAGGTAAATTATTTAGCGAGTCATATCTTCCTATGCTTTATCAATGGAACAGAATTCAATGGTATCCGTTGGAATATGGTATTGGTATGATGAGATGTAAAATGTCAAGACTAATGTCACCATTGTTCCCAGCCCCTGAGATTATAGGGCACTCAGGATCTACTGGTACATTTGCTTTTTACTGTCCATCAAAAGATTTATTTATAACAGGAACAATTAATCAAATGAATAAACGACCTTTTTCATTAATTTATTTATTACTAAACTGTTTTAATTAATTTATATATACAAATATATGGAGGGAAAGAATGTAAGGAGAGAATGATTTTGAAGTACCAATTAAAACATAAGGTATTTTACTTATAAAGATTATTTAATATTATAAATATGGTATAATAGTGAAAATTGTTAAAAAGGGAATAGGCAAAAGGGGCGAGGCTATGCAAAATAGGAAGATTAGAGATTATGGAATTAAGGTAGGAAGTTTTCCAACAGGGAAAAATAATTCTATTACTGATGTGAAAGGAGTAAGGGTGGGGCATGCAACCCTAGATGATGGGAGTATAAAGACTGGAGTAACTGCAATATTACCTCATGAAGGCAATATCTTTAAAGATAAGGTAATAGCAGCATGTCACGTAATTAATGGATTTGGAAAGACTACCGGTCTTATTCAGATAGAAGAATTAGGCAC
>JAPXKQ010000114.1:0-7234 GCA_033809995.1 Tissierellaceae bacterium | reverse complement strand
ATTCCCACATGCTTATATTTACAGGTAAAAGCTACCGGATGATTAACTCCCTAATGAAGTAAAAAAGTCTAGTGCTGGTCTTGTATTTTTAATTGCCAAAAGTTGCACTTTTCTATTGCCAAACACAACAGTACCTACCAAATAGAAAAATCTCCCTTTTCAAAGTAATAATATGAAAAGAGAGATTAGATTTTAAATAAATCTGACGGTATTTTCCTTTAGGTTAATAAATTTACTTGCTTTTAAACTCGATTCTCTTACCTGGCTTGTTGTCTGTAAGTTTACCATTGTCCAAAACTATTTCCCCATTTACAAGTACAGTATCTACCTTTTCATTCTCTAAATCTAAAAGTACTATATCTGCATAGGACCCTTCTTTGAGAATACCTCTATCAATATTCAAAATTTGAGCAGGATTATATGTCAATTTTTTTACAAGCTTTTTAATGAACTTAACTTTTATATGTTCCATTTCAGTAGAATTAACTAATCTAAAGAAATTTTTCAAGAGAATTCTTGCTCGTATACCGTCCCCCAAATCATCACTTTCTATTGCGTTTATACGTTCAGATAATGCGCATGTAATATTATTTTCAAATAAGTTTACTTTATTATAATAATAAGGTGGATTAGCTGTTTCTAAATTTCTCACTGTGGTTATTTTTAGGGTATCTTTATCTATATTCACGACTTCTCCCTTATTATAATAATCTATTACTAGTTTACTTTCTTTACTATTGCTTCCAGCGACTTCTGATAAATGAGTATCTGAAGTAATATTCTCATTTCTAGATATAAGTGTTATTGCCTCATGAATATTATCTTGTGAGCAAGTGCTCCCTATGTGACAAATATGAAGCCTTCTTCCTTTACTTACTTCTACGGCTTCTTTAATTCCATTTATTCCAGCTCCTGTATGAAGTAATATTGGCATATCATATTTTTCAGTAACATCTAATAGTCTATCTAAAAATTCTCTACTCATATCGCTAGAGATATGTGCTAACCCTCCTAATGGTAATACCACCTCACCAACAGCTGTGACACCTAATTGTATCAATTCTAATACTCTTTCTTCTATAGAATCCATATCTACTGCTAATTGCATATAAGTCTCGTGACCTCCAGTATCAGGTGGTTCTATAGAAATAGCATTTGCAATATTTACTCTTAAACCTTCACATGATTTTAACATGTTCTCTAATCCTTCGTAGTATGTTAAAAATGGTTTCCCCAGAACATTACAAGGCATTACTAGAGGAGTAGTTATACCACAAAAAGGTAAAATATCTGAAATATACTCTATTGAGTTTCCTGGATTAACTTGTAGATCAATAAAACCAGGGACGATATATTTATTTTTTCCATCAATAATATTAACATTCTTACTATATTTTATATCTTTTTCTATTCTTTCTATTTTATTATTCTCTATTAATAGGTCATAGAATCCTTCAAGCCTACTACCTGGATCAATTAAATATCCATTTCTTATCAATGTCTTTTTCATATTTCCCCCCATATATTTAGAAGTTATATTAATTTAAATATTAAGAACTTCTATATGAATGCTGGTGTACCTGGCCCCATAGGTAATCCAAGTATTAACCAAATGCCGAAGAATATTATCCAACAAATCAATAGAGTAATTGAATATGGCAGAGTTAATGATAAGACCGTACCTATCCCAACTTTCTGATTTTTATTTTTATATTTTGCTATCATTCCTAATACTACAGGAATATAAGCAGACACAGGCGAAATGATATTAGTTGTAGAATCCCCAATTCTGTATGCCATTTGAACTGCTGCTGGCGATACATCCATCATATAAAGCATAGGTACAAATATAGGTGCAAGAATCAACCACTTAGAAGCCCCACTTGTAATGAATAGATTAATAAATGCGTTTAATACTACAAACATCAAAATTAAAGGAATTGGTGCTACATTAAATCCTTGTAAGACTTCTGCTCCCTTTACAGCAATTACAGTAGCTATATTACTCTTACCAAACCAATCTATAAAAACAGATGCGGATACACAAACTACTAAAAATCCTGACACTCCAATTAAACCATTTTGCATATATTTTGCTACATCTGCACCAGATTTAATTTTATTAGTTACTTTGCCATATACAACCCCTACTATAATGAAGTAAGAAAATAAAATAAATAGAATACTATCTGTAAATGGTGACTTAGGTAATAACACCCCAGCTTCGTCTCTAAAGAAAGAATTTGATGGTATCATTAGTAATGCTAGAATTGCAAAGAATATAAGTGTTGCAATTCCAGTAGCTCTCAATCCCCTTCGTTCATTTTCAGATATATCATATTCTGAAGGATCACTTTGTAACATTTCTTCATCTTCAGGATCAAATTTCCCTAATAATGGGATTGTTACCTTTTCAGTAACTATAGTAACTACTAATGCCACCATTAACGTGGATACAATCATCACATACCAATTAATTAGCGGATGTATTGGTATGTCAATCCCGAAAGAAGTAGTTACTGATTCAGTTATACCTGCCAACATTACATCTGTACCTGCAATTAATAAGTTTGCAGAAAAACCACCATAAGCTCCAACATATCCCGTTATTACACCAGCAACAGGGTGTCTACCTAAAGCATAAAAGACTGCGCCACCTATTGCTGGGGCAAAAACTATTCCTGCATCAGATGCTATATTAGCACATACACCCACTAATGCAACTATGAATGTTACTAAATAATCTGGTGCCCCCATTACCAATTTCTTCATTAAAGCTGATATTAGCCCACTTTGTTCAGCTACAGCTATACCCAAAGTCATCATTATTACTAGTCCTACAGGGAAGAATCTCACATAGGTATTTACAAATCCAGTTGTAAAACTTTGAAGATTTTCTTTAGAAAGCAGATTTACAATACCTACCGTAGTTTCCTGGACTCCATCTTCAGCAGATCTTGAAGCTGCAGTATAGGTTACAGATATATCTGTCTTTGATAAAAAAAATGATAATACTAGGATGAATAAAGCAAGTACTGTAAACATTATTAATGGATGTGGAAGTTTATTCCCTCCTCTTTCTACTAACTTTAAAAACTTTTCAAAACGCTTGAATCCCTTTTTGGTTTCCGTTGTATCTTTTTCCATAACTATACCTCCTTTAGAATTTATAATTATTATATGAAAACTTCAAACTACAACTTACATATTATGATAAATTATTATTCTGATAGGTAATACAATTATGAAATTAATACACCTGTCCTTAATAAAAATATTGTAATACTACTGGATGAACAGAACAATTAAATTAAATCTATCTAAATTAAGTCTGTCGAATCGTTGTGTCGTCGCGACAACATATTCCCCCTTTCATATTTGTTTTTTCATTTCAATATCAATAGTTAAGATATTAGGTTTTAATCCCCCTTTGTTTTTAATCTTTTATATAGTGTTATATTATTATGATTTAATTTATAATTTGGCTATATTTTAACAAACTAGACAAAAAAATTAATAAATACAGCTTATTTTACAAATTAGTAACTGATACTTTACTTAAATTATAAAATTCGTTCCCTTTCACAACCGGAACCCGCTTTAGAATATTTATTAAAACTACTCTCCTCTTCAAAGTTTCTTTGAATTAATATTTATAATTTATTATTTAAATTTCACATACTACTTTATCCCACAAAATAAAAAGTGTTAATGGATAAGTAGTTTATTACCAGCTTTTTCTATACCTCTTATGAATTTTGCATCCTATGTATTGCCTTTGGATGTTAGACATTTGACTTTTCATCTAATTCCCATCTCCAACATAATATAATGTTGTGTTAACTACATTATATTATGTTGGAGATGTTTTTGCAACATTTATTTTGTAAATATTTTGTTAATTTATTTTTCTAATACTAATACTCGCGATTGGTTAAAAATGGTATTTTAAAATATATTTTGCACAAAAGAACATAATCTAAAGAATTATTGGAATCAGTTGTTTATGAATGGAGATATCTAAAAATAATTAAAACCCTGGGATCCACCGATTAGAATGAATATCAGGGTTATTGTCTCTCCTTTGTGTTAAATCTAGGATTATATTTAAGATATTTTGAAAAATTTCATGAATAATCTTTTTAATACAACTATCTTTATATATATAAATTAAACTCTTCAGAATCCTCTATACTATTTTTCAAGTTTTTGTATATTCTTTCCTTATTCTTCTCTAAAATACTTATAAGAATAATATTACATAATTCCATCGGTACGATATAAGAATTAAAAAAACTTGGTATCTGTGTTTGTGTAGCAAGAACTATATCACTCTCGCTAGCTACATCAGATAACTCGCTATCAGATATAGTAATGACATATACACCTTTCTTTTTAGCAAATAGTATTGCGTTCATTGTATCTCTTGAATATCTAGGAAATGTGGCAACAATCAATATATCCTTAGAAGTCATAGGAGTTAGTTTTTCAAATAGGCCAATACCACCCTCACTTATAAGATTTATCTTAAAACCCATTCTTCTTATATGAAAGGACAAAAATTCTGCTACAACTAGGCTTGAACCCAATCCTAAGAAATATATTGTTTCTGACTCATAAACTTTCTCAACCACTTTATCTAATTTACTACTTTCTATATTCAACAGGTATTCTTCTAAGTTTTTTATATCTGTTTTGCATATATTTGTAATAGCTTCATCTCTATGATTAAAGTTTTTTAAGCTTTTAAGTAGCTTCATATCTGGTGCATTCCGTTTTCTAATCTCTTCTCCTATTGAGTTCTTAAACTCAGCAAACCCGCTAAAACCTAGAGTTTTGGCAAACCTAATGACCGTCGCATCACTTAAACCTAGCTTCTCTCCTATCTGCAATGCAGACATAAAAGCTACTTCTCCATAGTGATCTAATATGTATTTCCCTAAGATTTTTTGACTTTCCGTAAGTTCATTATAGTGGTCCTCTAGGTACTTTTGCACATCCTTTTTTTCCATCACAATGCCTCCTTTAATATATCATTTAATCGCGTTGCATGATTCACAACTCGCATATTTGCTAACTTTAAATCTATGAAATGGCTGTATTAATTCAATTTCTAGTATATACTCATTAACAAGATGTGAATAACTCTTGAAAATTAAAATATTTTATATTTATATATATACAAAATGTTATGCTATAACTAAAATAGCAGGTCAAGCATTTGTTCATTTATTGTAGTTAATCCTATAAAGTAAACCTATAGTTTATGATATCTCCATCTTGAAGTGTATATTCTTTTCCCTCTAGGATGATAAGACCAACTAAGATTATAGGCTGCTCGGATAGAATAAAAGGTCTTTAATAATTTTTTTTCACCATCATCCAAATCCATATTGTGTATTAATAGTCCATCCTCCAAATAAACCATCCTTGCACTTTTTTATGACTTCAAGTTCAGCTAAGTTCTCCTAGGTAACCTTTTTTGAAGTTTGAATCCTGTGGATACGGCAGACTGTGTAAAATTAATTAACAAATCAGTCCCTGATTAAAACTCATTTCCACCTAAATGAGTTAATATCAGACATCCAAGCGTCATTTATAGTATAATATAAGTAACAATAACTTGCAAAGGATGATTAGATCCTATACTCATAACCATATTTGGTGAAGTTAACTATCAAAGAACATATTACAAAAGTAAAAAAGATGGAAGATATGAATATTTATCAGATACAATGGTTGGAATTGAACCCTACGAAAGGATGGATCTATCCTACCAAGCAGAACTGATAAAAGAATCAATAGATAATTCCTATCATAAATCAGGAATAAGAGCTTCTTCTAATACACAGGTAACCAAACAAACAGTGTTAAATAGTATAAGAAGACTAGGTAATGTAGAAAATAGCGATGCTAAATTACCTACTAAGAAAAAAGAAGCAAAAGTAATTTACATAGAAGCAGATGAAGATCATGTAGCCATGCAACACGAAAAAAACAAAGAAATAAAATTAATATATGTACATGAGGGAAGGATATTCAATTTTAAAGGTAGATATGAATTACGAAACAAAAGATATTTTACAGGTTCATTAATGGATAGTGAGGATCTATGGCTAGAAGTAGCCGATTATCTGGAAGAGGCATATGAATTAGATAAAGTAGAAAAAAAATATATATCAGGAGATGGGGCAAGTTGGATAAAAGAAGGATTAAACTGGATAAAAGGAAGTGAATATGTATTAGATTACTTTCATTTATCAAAATACGTAAAGGTAGCAACAGCCCATATGCCGCAAACCTTCACACCATTATGGAATTATATAAATAGACACAATAAAGCTCAGGTAAGGCAAGTATTTCATCATACAAGGGGAAATTATAAATATTATTTTCCTACAAAAAGTTGACACTATCAATTATTACATATAAACTAGGATAATTTGTTGTTTCCCAAATAATCTTATTTTTACACACAAAAAAATCTTTTACTTGCTATTAAATATAAACTGTGATATGCTTACAAGGAACTTAAATAAAATGTAAAAGTAATAATAGATATTTCCATGCGTACTGGTAACATCCATATATGTGTAGAAATTTTATTAGTAATTTATTACAAGATGTTTAAGAAATAAAATTTTGGAGGTACACATTATGAATGGTACAGTAAAATGGTTTAACGCAGAAAAAGGTTTTGGATTTATTACAACTGATGAAGGAAACGACGTATTCGCTCACTTCTCACAAATCCAATAGAAGGTTTCAAATCTTTAGAAGAAGGCCAAGAAGTAGAATTCGACGTAGTTGAAGGACAAAAAGGTCTACAAGCTGAAAACATCACAGTAAAATAGTAAATATTTTGCCCCTAGAATAATATTATTCTAGGGGTTTTTATTTTAAAGAAAACTTAACATACATTTCACATGTTCTTTACATATATAAACTATAATGGATTTGATAATAGAGAATCCCCCTTCGCAATTACCCTCATTAAATTATAGGTATCAAAAAACCATCCATTAGATAAGTGGGTGGTTTCCTTCTAATTTTGCAATATTTCCCATAGATATATTGATGCCACAGTGTTGTAAAACGTAGATATGGAGAGACTGTGAAATAATTTGTGTATGAGTAATCCTCCTCTTAAGGTAAAATATAATTATCTTAAAAGGAGGATTTTCTAATGGCAAGAAAAAGACCAGAAAGAAAAAATCAAAAATTATTAGATTTA
>JAPXKQ010000113.1:0-7264 GCA_033809995.1 Tissierellaceae bacterium | reverse complement strand
AAAATATAAATGTTAAATCAAGCAATATCTTAGGCTTGCATATTGAAAAAGATATTTACTTATCTTGGCTAGTTCATAGATTAGATACCGGTTATAAAATGGTTTCTATATATCTAGAAAATCGAAGACATAAGGTAAAAGATTATGTGGCAAAAAATATCTTTCAAGTAGAGCTAGAACTGGTAAATAATGAATTAGGTTTTGTATCGGAAAATTTAGCCCATGGAATGAAGGAAGAGGAAGACTACTTTTTTAACAAGAAGCCCATATTTGCACGTGGCTATGGATGTGCTGCCAGATGGGATAAAATAGATGGAAACACTGTTAAAATAGTTACAAGTGATTTTCTTCCTGAAAAAGAAATCAATGGTGTTGACTTAAATTTAGACAAGTATAAGGAATATTTCTCCATGTTAAACTTTTCTAAAAGTGAAAATCAGGAAAGCACTTTTAGTGAATTGGAGGATATTTTAGGAGACTATGCTGTCTGGATTAGCAGACTGGAAGCTCATGAATACATGAAGGATGAAGCTTATAAGCCTATTGGAAAAGAGAAAATAAAAATATGTAATGAAAATTTAGACAGGATGATAGATGGTTTAAGGATAATTAAAGAGAATAAAAAAGCCTACAAGGCTTTTACCTTTATGAATGAAGCTATGCATCTCTCAAGGGCAATGAATTTATTTTCTAAAAGGGAAAATATGGAGGATGATTTAGTAGACTATTTAGGGGATCATTCACACTGGAGGCCTTTCCAAATAGCTTTTATTTTACTTAATATTAGAAGCATAGTAGAGCCAGAATCAGCGGATAGAGATCTTTTAGACCTATTGTTTTTCCCGACAGGTGGGGGTAAGACAGAGGCTTATTTAGGTATCATTGCTTTCTTAATGGCTTATAGAAGACTAACTTCAGACGAGTGCCATGAATACGATAAAGATGGTGGTGTAACGGTGATTATTCGTTATACTCTAAGACTTCTTACCACCCAGCAAAGAGATAGGATATTAAAGCTTGTATCTGCCTGTGAAATGATTAGGATGAGGGAAGAAGACCTATATGGGGAAAAAGAATTTTCAATTGGCTTTTGGGTTGGTAGTGGAGTTACTGTAAATAAATTTAAAGATCTAGAGGTAAGTCAATATACTAGTGCTAGCCAGGCTAGTTACAAGAAAAGAACTCTTAAATCTCAGATTATAAAATGTCCTTGTTGTGGAGAAATTTTGGATGAGGAGAAATCCTATGAGTTAGATATTCTTAATAAAAGTTTCACTATCAAGTGTCCTAGGGAGGCCTGTTTTTTTAATAAAAGGCCAATACCAGTTTATCTAATAGATGAAGAAATTTATAGCAAAACCCCTACTATAATAATTGGAACTGTAGATAAGTTTGCAAGAATAACTTTTGAAGAAAGGGTCCATTTATTATTTGGAAAAAGAGATGTTGAATGCCCAGACTGTGGTAGCTTTTTATCTACTGATGAAGAAGAGATGACCAATTGTGCCCATAGGGGACATTTGTTTGAACAAAAACAAAAACCTTGTAAGAATTTTTACCCTCCAGAGCTAATATTGCAGGATGAGCTACACCTAATAACAGGCCCTCTAGGTACAATCTATGGGAATTATGAAATGGCCATAGATGAGCTTTGCACAGCTTATATTGGTAGTAAAGGAATTAAACCTAAATATATAGCTTCCACAGCAACGATTAAAAATACGGAGGAACAAGTTAAGGCCTTATATAGCAGAGCCCATAATCAATTTCCACCTAGTGGACATGATTCAGATGATTCCTTTTTTTCAAAGGAAATATCCTTAGATGATTACCCCTTTAGGCTATATTTGGGAATAAGTTCGCCTTTTGCTTCTATGAAAACAACAATTTTGCGTGTTTATGCTGTATTATTACAGACAGCCTATAGATATAAAGAGGATCCAATTTACAAGGATTATATTGATGCCTATTGGACTCTAATTGGCTACTATAACAGTAAAAGAGAATTGGGTGGAGCCGTAAGGCTTATACAGGATGACATTCCTGATAGAACTAAGGTCTTGAAGGAGAAAAACAAAGATGAATGGGCTAGGATTTTTCTAAACTATGATGAGATAACATCCAGAAAAAAGGGGTGGGAAATTCCTCAAGTTTTAGAAAAACTTGAAAAGGGAATTAATCTTGGAAGTGATAAGGAAGTATTAGATATAGCTGTTGCAACTAATATGATTCAAGTGGGGATGGATGTGGACAGGCTTGGTCTAATGGCAGTGACTGGTCAGCCTAAAACTACTGCCGAATATATTCAGGCTACTTCTAGGGTAGGTAGACAAAGTCCTGGTTTAGTAGTAACTATTTATAATCCTTATAGGGCAAGAGACTTGTCCCACTATGAAAACTTTACAGCTTATCACTCACATCTTTATAGGTATGTTGAAGGAACATCAGCTACTCCCTTCTCTGCCAGAGCTAGAGAAAGAGCCCTACATGCCTCTTTTATAGCCATGCTAAGAAACGAATTTGAAGAATTGAGGACAAATAAATTTGGAGCAAGAAACATTGAAAATATAGACAAAGAAAAGATAGATACAATAATAGAAAAGATTCTTGAAAGGGTAAAAATTGTAGATCCAAACAACTTAGAAAAGGCAGAGGGAGAGTTGGTTTATTTTTTAGATGAGTGGAAGAAACTTTCAAGAAGTGAAGATAATTTATATTATGATTTTTATTATAATAGTATAGCCTATAAGACCAATAGAGTTCAGAGGTTACTAAGGCCTTATGGTTCTTATGGTAAGCATAATTATGAAAAAGAAACCTTGAATAGTATGAGGAATGTTCAAAAAGAAGCTGGATTGTATCTTTGGAGGGATTAAAATGGAAATTGGTAATTTAAGTCAAAATCAAATTATAACTACTTTTGGACCTGGTTCCATTATAGATGCCAAGGAAGACTCGGTTATGGGTTTAGACATCAACTACTGGGATAATGTTGGAGAAGAGTACAGAAGGATATATTTTAATAAACTAGCATCTTACTTAGGAGTTAGGTATTTCTTAGAACCAAAGCAAGGGAAAAACTCCTTTCCTGTCATTATATTTCCTGACTGGCATGTTTGTTCTAATATTAAGTGCAACTTAGTTTTTAAGTTATCAGAGTCAGTAACTGGAAATCCAGAGATATATGATAGCAAGGGGCCTAGATGTCCTGATTGTGGTTTTAGAGCTTATCCTTCTAGATTTATTATGTTTTGTGAAAATGGGCATATAGATGAATTCCCTTATAGAGAATATCTACATGGAGGGAATAGTCAGTGTGAGGGCAAAATAAGACTTAGGTCATCATCCTATACTTCATCTTTAAATTCTTTGATTTTATCTTGTGATGATGAGAATTGTAAGGCCAGAAAGACAATGGGAGATGCTTTATTAAAAGAAACATTTTCAGATTATTCTTGTATGGGGAGACATGCCCACAGGCCATCCCACTCAAATGATAAGTGCACTGCCGACCTTATTCCCAGTTTAAGGGGTGCTACTAATGTATATTTTTCCATTGTAAGATCTGCTTTAGAGATACCGCCTTGGTCTGATAAATTATTTCAATTAGTTGAAGAAAAAAAGGTTGAAGTTGATAATTACATTGATAATAAGAAAAGTGAAGCAGAAATAACTGGGGAAGAATTTGATCAAGTATCAGCAGAGAATATTGGATTGAAGATAGCATATAAAAAAATAAATCCTGAGCTAATGTCTTTTGATAGATTTGAAGAAATTTATAAAAAAATTGCAGAGGGTGCTTCTGAATATAGTGAAATAAAAGAATCAGAATACAGCTCTATCCTTAATCATAAAAGTGTATCAAAAAATTATTCTAGTTTTTTAGCTAGTGAAGAAGACCTGCCCGACTATTTAAAAGTTTATTTTACTAGGTTAATTAGGATTGAAAAGGTTAGGGAAATTATGGCTTTAAAAGGTTTCACTAGAGCCAGCTTTCCAGATCCGGATAATGACAACTTTACAAGTATTGTAAATTTGGCAGGCAAGGAGACTGGTTGGTTGCCAGCTGTTAGAACTAGTGGGGAGGGTATATTCTTAGAATTAAATAGAGAAGAAATTGAAAACTGGCTATCATCATTTGATTCCAAAGCCATATCTGAAATTTATGATAATGAATATAAGAAGTATGTGGAAAGTAAGGGATGGGAATATAGGCAAAATCGTGATTTAACATATGTGTTGCTACATAGTTTATCTCATGTCTTGATAAGGGAGTTATCTTTAAGAAGTGGATACTCGACAACAGAATTACAGGAAAGAATATACTATAGTAAAAACATGTGCGGCCTATTAATATATACTGCTAGTGGTGATACAGAAGGTACCTTAGGTGGCTTAGAAGAAATGGGTAAAGCAAGTAATTTTCAAGATGTTTTGATAAATGCACTTAAAAATGCCTTGATATGTTCATCAGACCCTGGATGTTTAAGGACTTATCCAGGTAATGAAAACTTAAATGGAGCGGCTTGTCATGCATGCCTGATGATTCCAGAAACAGCCTGTGAAAATGGGAATAGGCTTTTGGATAGGCGTACAATTGTACCTACTCAAGAAAAGAAATTCAGGGGATATTTTGAAAAGTTGGTGGAAGAAGCATGTGGAATAAATCTATAAAACTAGATATTTTTGAAGACCTTCTTTTTACTCATAAATATTTTATTGAGGATATTTTTCTTAAAGATGAAATTTTCACTAATATTATTGAGTCAAGAAGTATAGTTTTTCAAGAAATAAATAAATTATTCCCTAGCTTATCACCAGAAGAAAAACTGAATTTTTTGTATTTGATGGCCAAGGCTTATAGTCGTTCAAATTCTGAAAAGATCCAATTAATATGGTCAGGCCCAAGTGTATCTGGATTACCAGGAAGAGATACAGAGATTGTTTTTGAAGAGTATATTTCAAGTGCCCAAGAGAGTATTATTCTTTCTATTTATGCTTTAAGTGAATATGCTGGTAGTTTAATTAATTTATTAGAGAAAAAAGTTAAACAAGGAATTTATGTAGAAATTTATGTGAATGATTATGCTAGTAAAAGTGGCTTATTAGATAAGATAATTAAATTGGATACTAGTAGAGCTTTTGTATATGAATATATTGGGGCAAAAAATAAAACTCAGTCTTTACATGCGAAAGTATTAACCGTAGATAATGAGAAATCAATAATTACTTCATCTAACTTATCTTATAATGGCATGGATGGAAATTTAGAATTAGGTGTAATATTGAATTCTACGGTAAAAGCAAAGGAAATAAGATTGATATTCAATACTATGATAGAGAAAAAATATTTTAGAAGGATAAAATGTAGCTAGGGGGTGAAAAATGAATTATTTAGATTTGTTTGCTGGAGCAGGAGGCTTATCAGAAGGTTTTGCTAGGCTAGGTTATAAAGGTATAGCTCATATTGAGTCTAATAAGTCAGCTGCAGAAACGCTGGAAACTAGAATGGCATATTATTATTTTAAAGAAGAAAATAAATTAGATATTTATAGAGAATATCAGAAGACCTATTCTTTATCTGTAAAGGAACGAATGGAAAAAAGAAGAGAATTGTTTGAGAATATTCCTAGCTATATCAAAGATTCTGTTATTAACTGTGAAATTTCTTATGAAAACTTACCATTTTTATTTAAAAAAATTGATAAACAACTTGAAATTAGTGAATCAAAAAATTTGGATATAATTGTAGGTGGTCCACCATGTCAGGCATATTCAGTAATTGGTAGATCAAGAACAGGAGCAAATAATGATAATGATAAACGGCATTATTTATACAAATTATATGTTGAATTTTTAAGGAAATATAAACCAAAAATGTTTGTGTTTGAAAATGTTCCTGGCATTTATACTGCGAAAAATGGGGAAATATTTGAAGATATAAAAGACCAATTTGATGAAGCAGGATATAAGATAAGATCTTTTGACTTCAATTCTTTTGATTTTGGAGTACCACAAAAAAGAAAAAGAGTAATAATTATGGGCGTAAGAGATGATTTAATATTTGAAGAATTTAAATACCCACAAGATAAAGAAAATAATTACAGAGTATTAGAATTTTTAAAGGACTTACCACCAATAAAAGCTGGAGAAATTTACTCTAATTATAACTATACAAGTACAGCTACAAAGGCATTAATAAATACAAAAATAAGAAACGATAATGATATCTTAACTCACCATATAGCAAGGCCTAATAATGAAAGGGATTTGAAGATATATAGAATTGCTGTAGATTTGTGGAACAATAGTAAAGAAAGATTGATTTATTCTGATTTACCAGAAAACCTTATTACTCATAAAAATGTAAAATCCTTCTTAGATAGATTTAAGGTTGTTGCTGATAATTTAAATTATTCTCAAACTATAGTTGCTCATATTGCAAAGGATGGACACTATTATATCCATCCTAATATAGACCAGAATAGATCGATTTCCGTAAGGGAGGCAGCAAGACTACAGTCATTTCCAGATGATTATTTCTTTGAAGGATCAAGAACTTCTAATTTTACACAAATAGGTAATGCGGTTCCACCTTTAATGGCTGAATATATAGCTAAATGGATTAAAGAAAATATATAATAAGTTCTAATCTCGTAGGTTATTTACCTCTCTACCTCTTTCCCCATATAATTATCATAATTTTTCTTATACTGATATAACCTATCCTGCTCTTGGCGGGAATGATTGAGTTTCTCTATGAGAGACTCTTTTTTTATGTGAAGATTTTCAAGGTCTTCATATATTTGCTTGGTAGTGGGTAGAAGATTAGAATCCTTAAAACTTTCAGCAACTGCCTTTTTATAAAGCATAAGTTGAGGCCCATATTCATTAAGAAAATCCTTGTCTTCAGGATTTTCCTTAACATATTTATGGATTTCTTTATACTGTTCTATAATATATCGGTTTTCCATCATTTGATTTTTTAAGTCAATATTCTTTTCGATTTCTTTAATATTAGTTAGGAGCGTTTGGATTTCACTTGCTTTTTCTTGCAGAGCCTTTTCAAGTTGATTTCTTGATTTCAGACCTTCATTTCTGACCTGGTTTATAGTTTCAGCCATGGCACTTAGATTATGCTTTGTAGCCCAATATTTGTAGCCAGGAGAGATTTTAATCTTATCATTGGCACTTATATCTATAATCTTATCTAAAGGCTTAAAAGGGCTTTTAGGCCTATTGCTATTTACAGAGACTTCTTCTA
>JAPXKQ010000112.1:0-7273 GCA_033809995.1 Tissierellaceae bacterium | reverse complement strand
TCCCATTTCGTTAATGGTACACCTGATTTAGTAGCATATTGCGCTGGGCATTCAGATAGAATATCATCTAATAACGATTCATCAGAATCAAGAACTAAACTATTCGGTACTTCCTCAGGTTCTTCAGAGATAGTTGTAAACTTATCAGATAGAAATCCTGAGTAATAACTTCTTATCTGTCGATTATCAATTCTAGTTACTAAATCAAAAGTTTTAAAATAGTTTTTTAACTCTTCTCTGAATTTATACCTTGGCAATTTATAGTCGACTAAACTATCCTCGCAATATGTTTTATACATTTGGTATGCTTGCGATAATGACACACCATCCTGTTCTTTGAATATATGGTAATGTGCTTCTACGAAGTTGAAGAACACATCTGTGGTAAATATCATTTCTAATGGTCTATACGAATTATAATAATTCTTACCCATTTGTCGGTATACTGATAAACAATGTGAGGCTATAGCCCCTAACTCAAAATCTATTTGCTGCATAAGTGTATGGTAATGTTTCGCGGGTATTCTTCTACCTGATGGTTTTACATCTATCAGTCTCCTAATAATGCCTGACTTAGCATCTGTAATTTTTACTGGTCTATTGGTCGCCATAAATAAGAAACTATTTATCCTTGACGTATAACTTGGTTTATACTTCTCATTCATCGTCATTTCCTCATGTGATACTATAGAGTTTAATTTAGTGTTATCCTCTATCTTAGATAAGTCACCATCATGTTGAATTGCTACTAGAGGATTATCCTTAAATACCTCTGTTGAGAACGCATTGCTAGATGACGTTAATGCTTTGGCTTCGAAGGTGGTATAATATCCTTGAAATAATTTTTGTATAATATTTAATATCGTAGATTTACCTGCCCCCGCTTCGCCATATAGAACTATAAATTTTTGGATATTTTTAGCTTCACCTGCAACTATAGCACCTATAGCCCATTCAAGTTTTGCCCTTTCTTCTGGTTCGTATAATGTCCCGATGAGTTCATCATAAGCATCAATAGAACCTTCTTCTAATGGATATGGTAGTCTCTTTGAAACATAATCTGTTTTTTTTACTTTTGTATTAGAGAAAGTTAAGTTCTCATCTAATTGATGAGCGTTGTCTGAAAGGTTTTGCATATAGTTCCTAAAATCCCTCCATACACCTGAAGAGAAATCACTCATTAGTTTTAACTGGATATGGTCAGTAGTTCTTGGTTCGACCTTCTCCTTGTATTCTAATAGTTTCTTATCAACTAATCTCTGTACATCGTATTCATCCGTAGACCATATTTTTAATTCTTCATCCCATATCGCATAGAAGCTTCTCCCACGAATCATCAAATCCTTAGAACGACATACCCGAAAATCTGGATATATCTCAAGTACACCTTTTTTGGTACTCCTTTCTTTGATTTGATAGAAATCCATGTGAAACCCCCTTTATTTTGCTAATATATGTTTTGTGACACTTGTGACGTTTTTGAACGCATTTTAAAACTTTTATATATCTATATTTTTCTCTTATATAAAGTTTAAGAGAAATAATTGCAAAAACGTCACAAAATCTCTGAAACCCGCATGGTTACTGGCTTTGAGGGTGTTACACTTTTTTTCAAAAACGTCACACTGTGACACTTTTTTGTCACACTTTTTACAAAATCAGCAAAACCACTACTAAATATCATTTCAAAAACGTCACAGATTTTCAAAAACGTCACAGATTTGTCACACTTTTTCATCTAATATTCCTCGTGGATAGGGTAATTCTCCTCTAAATATGCACTCATTTGATACCAAATCTCAACATTTCTCTGATTTTCTTTTGGTTTAGTTAACGGAAACAACCCTCCGTACCCATTCCTAGTATACGTACGCTCCATAAAATTACTCAATCTGATATCAATCTCATCAAAATTACCATCCTCATCTAGCGAAATATCATCGAATTTAACCAAGTCTAAGTTTTCAATCAGCATCCAAAACCATCTAGGAGTGTCATCATCGCCCTCAATATCTATCATAATATCATTAATTCTAGATGCTAAAGCAACCAACATCTCTAATACACTACAACTTTTTTCTGGTAAATCATAATCTGTGTAGTTAGTTTCATATAGGAATCTACTCCTTAAAGCCACACCATCGTCAGCTCTATTTTCATCATTCGGTATCACCCAAATATAAGTTGTCTCATGCATATGTCGTAATAGCTTAACATGTTCGTATCCTTGAACGAATTCAACTAACCAATCGAAATACTCTAAACTAATATCCATAGCAATATTATTCATCATAATCCCTCCTTCTTAATGGTAATCCCTTATCCTGCACAATACCTAAAACGCTCTCAGAGTATGACTCCTGTGTTAATATTATTTCGTAGTCAGCGCCTAGTCGTCCGTTACGTACGTAGACAACACAATCATCATCAGACATATCACCAAATCTAGAGAGTGAATCGTGCCCCACAACTGCCTCAATATCCGGTATTATTTCATCTTGCTCGTCAGCAAGGACATCATCCTCCGCATAATAGGTTATGGTTATTTTGTCAAAGTGTGGATATCCTTCGTCGAATTCCTCTCTAGATATAACAAAAGGTTCTTCGTATTGTAAGTCATTCTCTGGAGGGTCTTCCGGTGGTCCATCGTCTTCGTGATAATCTTCATCTATAACATCTGGATAAGGCATATCATAATACTTGTCTTTTATAATTTCCTCAGGACTGTATTTTTTAACATAGTCTACGTATGTTTTTTTTTCTTCTCTTTTGTCGTGTTCGTATATATCCTTATTCATAGTGTTTATTAGATTATCTAATTCCTCTTCATATGCATCATCAAACTTTTCCATTTCCTTCTGATAGTAGTCTTTTATATTTTCTATTCCCTCATTCGCTAACTCTTCATATTTCTCTTTTAAAATGGCAAAACATATAAGAGCGCCTGTTGCGGCGCCCCCTAAAAATGACAATAAAATTTTTGTATTTGTTTTCAATTTAATTCTCCTTTCAAGAAATTTTAATATGGTAGATATTCTGGCGCTATCATCTCAATATAATCCCCATTCGGACGTAATATAAATAAGTCTTCATTCATCTGCTTGAACAGTAATAATTCGTTAGGTGTAATATATTTGAATAGTTCATATATAATAGCCCCAGTCTCATCAACAAAGTAATTGTTTTCATAATCATAAAACATCATTATAACACAATTGTAAGTTCTGGAAATGGTATCTTCGGCTTTTAGTGTGTTCTTAAATATCTTATTAAAACCCATATCAACCACGCTCCACCAGTTATAACGGTCATGAATAAATCGAATAACATATGTCTGAATTTATACTTTTTATTCACACTAACACCTCCCATTATCATACAAATATAAGTTTGGATAGTTTATTAGGTCCTGCCAAAAGTAGCCAGAACCTATACTATCCAAACCGTCTCTTCTTCAAATCAAATCATATATAACCCCATCAACATTGAAATCTAGTAAAATACTTCTTTCATCACCATTAACAAATGCTCTTCCTCTTTCATCTCCATTGTATATACCAAAATCCACAAAGTTGTCATTATCTTTATCTAATACCCAACCAACAACAGCTCCTGCTTGACTTCTTGGTATACCTAACATATCGTAAACTTCATTTAAGAATAAATGCCCCCTTGCTTTTAATAAATCATTAGCGTAGTTCTGTTGAGCTTTTAAGAATAACAGGTTATATTCTGGTGTTTTACTCCAGTTAGGAGAACACTCATCAAAGAATCTAGCATACTGTGAAATATGATTAGGGTCAAGTCTGTCTACTGTCTTTTTAACTTTTGTCTTCTTACCGTCTTTATTAGTTTCAGTTATAGTCTCTTCAGTTCTTACTATACCATATCTATACTCTTCATCCTTATCCTTACCAAATTCTTCAACAACTCTTCTTCTGTAGTTAGCGAAACTTTCCTCAACTGCCTTATACGCTGCTACGACGGCAACGTTTCTTTTCTTCATAATATTATGACTGCCCATTAAACAAGCTATAGAAACAACACCTAATGATATAGCTGGCGCATATAATTTTACTAACTCAACACCAGTTTTAACATATACAATTGCTTTATCTTTTTTAGCATCTTCTTCATTATATTGTTCTGAATACTCTCCACTCTCTAATGTGCTATCTATTGTATCTAACGTGTTTTTAGCATCATCAATAATGTCCTCAAGTTTCAATGTAGCTTTACAAGCTAATACTGTACTTCCTACAATACCTAATATACCAGCGCCCATTAGTATCTCAGGACTATATTTTTTCAATACAAGACCTGTTCTACCTGTAGTTTTTTGAATTGATTGTTTAATAACTTCTAATTTATTCATTTTTTCATTCTCCTTTCAAAATATTCTTATTTATTTCGTCTATTTCATATCTGACTCTAGTAAATTTAATGCTAATATAAGATGGTCTATTAATACATACTCAAATCTATCTTCCTTAAACATGGTATGAGGTATAGATTTAATAAACCCTTCTAGAGCGATAATATCTGCCTTTAACAAAGCTATTACTTCGTCTCTATCTTGTTTCATTTTATTCTCTAGTCTCCTTTCAAAATATCAAATATTGTTAATTGTTCGTATGATTCGTCCTTACCAACTGTTGTCTTATCTAATTTTATATGTGTAGCTTTTTG
This sequence comes from Tissierellaceae bacterium, assembly GCA_033809995.1. Taxonomy (GTDB): domain Bacteria; phylum Bacillota; class Clostridia; order Tissierellales; family Tissierellaceae; genus Paratissierella. The sequence goes on along the minus strand of JAPXKQ010000112.1, from coordinate 2,584 downwards.
CGCAAAAGAATTCTGTCGATTTATCATACTATAATATATAGCTATTATCTGGTTCTCACCCATCTTTTTAACTCTATTCTTCCACTTCTGGCCAGGATACGCGTTGGATATAAAGTCTCTCATTTCATGTAAGTTCATATTAACAATCCTTTACACGATACTTGTTATACATGGGTAAAGTTTCAAAAGACCAGCATCTATTATTATGATAGGTAAATATAAATTCTATGTTTTCTATAATTTTAATTCTTATAGTATTTCTCCCATTTGGATACCAGGTATACTTTCCTGCTGAATACATAGGAAATAATCTAGTAAACATCTCATGTACATCTACGTGTCTCATTTATATCCCCCTTTTTTATTATTAATCTAAAACAATCGGTCTAGGTAGTTCTAATAAATATCCTCCTCTAACTGGTACAACTCTAGCAGAGCTTAAGTTGTCCCATCCGTACCTATTATCTGTAAAATTACTTGTCACTCCTACTAAATCATACAAGTCTGCTACACTAGCCATACCATAAACATCAATTAATTCAACAAGATGACTTAATACTACCTCCGCCTCACCTCTTGATTCTAGTATAATATCATCGAAGTTATGTCTAGCTCTATTGCGTTGCGATATCTGTCTATCTCGATACCTATCCTTATAATAGCTACTATAACTTACGTAGGATCTACCTCTATCACGTTGTGTTCTACTACCCCTTATCTGTCCGAATAATAACATCTCAATACCATTATTCACAGTATCAAATATCATATTCTTAGCAGCTGGGATAATAACATCGTAGATAATATAAGAAGATACTGATTCTATATTCTCACCTAGAAAAGTCTCAGCAAATTTTTTACCAAGTGACTTCTTTTGTTTAATAACTTTACCAGACGTTATTTTCTCGACTTTTTTTTCTGGTTTTTTCATCTTCTCTTTACTTTTATGACTGTTAGAAGGAAAGTCCATCTTAATTATTTCAGTACCATATCCTCCTCTATCAACTTTAATATCCACTTTTTTATCGCTCATTTGCAATTCTCCTTTCAAAGATTGAAAAAAGAAAGTAGCATGTCGCTACTCGCTTTGAACTTCTTCTTGTTTTTTAGTTAATGTGTTAAATGTATTTCTAATACTATCAAATTGTTCTTCTGCATATTCGCTTGCCAAGTTACTCAATACTGCACTAACCGCCATACCCCCAATAATCGTTGTAATCTTTTTAACCTTACTTAAATTGTCTGGGGTAGTCGCCTCTACAATATTTTGCACTACTTGACATACTCCTATACTTGTTGTTAAACCTATAATAGTTTTTATCATTTTACATTCTCCTTTCAAGAGTTATTCTTTTCATTATAAGATGTGTTTTTCGTGCGACTAAATATCAATCCAATTCTTTTTCTCAAAGAATAATGGTACACCGATTAATAATGTAAATATAAAAAATGCACCATCACCCTCTATTTTAGTTGATAAATAACCTAGTAATATAAGAGCCGTAGCCATTATTTTATTCTTTAGTGTCTTCATAAATATCCCCCTTTAATACTTATTATCTAAATCTAAACGGTACTATTTTATCATTTATAACGTAGAAGTGGTTAACAATAGGCCTTCTATTAATATCCTTGGTCATTAATCTAACAGCTACAATGGTTAATATAGATAATGTTATAACTGCTTGTAGTATTTTCTCTTCTCTTTTAGTTTGTTTTTTATCAGTCATCTTTACACTCCTTTCAAGAAATATAAAGAAAGAGTACTATGTTTTAGCATAATACTCCTTCTATGAAACTATTCATTATTCTTCTGATGTTTCTACTTCAACTTCATTTACCTCTTCTTGTTCTAAATCTGCATCGAATACCTCATATTCAACTTCATCAGCTCCCAATATTGCTTTCGCTATTACTGCCGCAACTATTGCACCTCCTACTAATAAAGCACCTCTTACTATGTTCTTCTTGTTTGCTTTTAGAACCTCGAATAAATTTTTCATTAAAATTCTCCTCTCAAAATAGTATTTTATCGTTTCATTATAGGATGTGTTTTTTACGCGAAAAGAAAAACTGCTAAGTTTCCTTAACAGTTATTCTTTATCAATTCGTATAGTCATATGTTCAGCTTTGAAATTAACCCTAATAAATTCGGTTCCTTCTTGATTAGCCATTGGAATATCAACATCTATATCAACATTCCTAGCTTCGTAAAGAATTCCTTTCTTTATTATGGCTGAAATTATCATCTCGCTTATTTTCATGTTTACCACTCCTTTCATTACAGAGTGTGTTTTTACTGCGATTCTAAATATTCGTCCATAGCCAAATTCACAAGATAGTCCGCTCTGTTATTACCTTTGTTTTTCGAATGACCTCTAACATGTTCGAATTTAATATTTTTATGACGATTCTTTAAAAATATAAGTTCTTCCCATAAGTCTCTGTTCTCTACGGGTTTACCTTTAGAGTTTAGCCATCCCCTTCTAATCCAGCCAGGATACCATTCAGTTATACCACGTACTAAATATAAACTATCAGTTGTTACTGTGATTGGTCTCCTGAAATCATCAATAAGTTTTAA
>JAPXKQ010000111.1:0-7284 GCA_033809995.1 Tissierellaceae bacterium | reverse complement strand
CTTTGGTTTAAGTTGGATAAATATCAACGAGATAGAATATTTAACTTCCTTGAACCTGAGAGGGATATATCAAATACTGGATATCAGGCAATGCAAGGTAAAATTGCAATTGGCAGCGGTAAAGTCTTTGGAAGAGGATTAACTCAAGGGGTATATACCCAATATAATTACATACCCGCAAAACATACAGACTTTATCTTTGCTGTAGTTGCCGAAGAATTGGGTTTTATAGGTGGAGTCGTTCTAATTTTCCTTTATTTTATAATGTTGCAAAGATTTATAAAAATAGCTAAAAATAGTACAGATATGTTTGGCTCTTGTATGTGTATTGGTATGGCAGCAATGTTTTTATTCCATATATGGGAAAACATCGGTATGACAATAGGACTAATGCCTATCACAGGCATTCCACTACCCTTCTTAAGCTATGGAGGTACCTTCCAATTAGCAAATATGATTTGTGTAGGTATAGCATTGAGCGTGGGACTTCATAAAGAAGGCTTAAGCTTCGAGAAGTAGTAGAACACTCAAGAAAAATAATAATATAATCTTAAAGGACTATTCTTCATGAGTAGTCTTTTTTGTCGAAAAGTTTTACTATGAATTTTTTAAAGGTACCTTGCAATGTAAGGTAGCATATGATATAGTATACTCAAAATATATAAGGGGAGAAATCATATGAACATACAATTTAAGAAAGGTGTGCTTGAGCTTTGTGTTCTTTCCTTACTTGATAGAAAAGACTTTTATGGTTATGAACTAGTGGAAAAAATATCTCAATTTATAAATATATCAGAGGGTACCATATATCCCCTATTGAGGAAATTTAGAACCGAAGGATATGTTTCAACTTATCTAGAGGAATCCCAGGAAGGTCCCCCTAGAAAATACTACAAATTAACTAATAAAGGTAAAGAAGTTTTTGAAGAACTTGAAATCGAGTGGGAAAGTTTTATAGACGGAGTTAATAATATATTGAGGGGGGATTTGATATGAATAAAAAAGAGTTTATAGATAAATTGAAAATACACTTACAAGGAATGCCTGAGTCTGAAATACAAGACATTTTATCAGACTATGAAGAGCATTTCGATATTGGTATTTCTAAAGGAAAATCAGAAGAAGAAATAGCTAATGAACTTGGAGATCCAATAGATATAGCGGAAAGCTACAAGACATCTTATAAAAACACTAACAGCAATGATTCTAATATATATAGTTATAATACTTCAAATGATGGTGTTAGAAAGGCATTGATTATAGCTTTGTTAGTAGCATTTAATGTAATTATTGTCCTAGGACCATATATGGCGATATTTGGAATCATATTGGGCATGTACGGTGTGGCCATAGGATTTGTATTTAGTGGGATAGGTCTATTAATTGGAGTACCACTTAGTTTTTTCAACTTTATACCTAATCTTCACATAATAACTACTCTATCTTTTAGTGTAGGTCTTGGGGCTTTAGGTGTTTTAATTTTTATTTTAGCTGTGTTTTTAACAAAATTTATTTATCAAATAACAGTTAAGTATATAAAATGGAATATTGAATTAGTTAATAAATAGGAGGTATATAAAATGGATATTAGAAGATTTATCCCCATATTAATAGGTGTTGTGTTAATTTCATTTGGAATAGGAATTTACTCCCTAAGATATTACGATAATATAACTTTTGATAGGTTTAAACACAATGGTGTAAATACCAATGACAAAGGTTTGTTAAACGTAAAATCTAATGGTTCAAATGTTGTAATAGGAAAAGAAGGTATACAAGTAAAAGACGGTGACGAATTTGTATCAATTAGTTGGGATGGCATTAATGTAAAAGATGGAGATGAACAAGTCTCTGTAGGCTGGAATGGAATAAAAGTTAAAGATGGTGAAAAAGAAGTTCGAGGTATGGCTAATTTGGGAGGTTGGTTTGGTATTACAACAAAAAATCTTGATAATCATATAATAGATGAAGAGAAGCATGAGAATATTGATGGTATCACATCAATAAAAGTAGCTTCAAGCTTCATAGATATTAAAGTCCTTCAAGAAAATCGTGATGATGTATTGATTAAATATTATGGGAGTATGAAATCAAATGTGGTGCCAAAATTGGAGACTGAGAGAAATGGTAGTGAATTAAATATTAAATTAACATCTAATAAAAATAGCTATACAGTTTCAGAATCCAATGTAGTTTTAGAGGTTATAATTCCAACAACATATGATAAGGATATTAATGTTACCTCCTCATCTGCAGATATTTTTATAAATGACTTTGTTGGGAAAGATTTTAAAATAGCATCTAGTTCAGGGGATATTGATATAAACAATGTTAAAGGAAAAAATGTTAACATAACAACTTCTTCTGGTGATATGAGTTTGGATAAGTTGGAGTCTCATGTCAATCTAACATCTAGTTCGGGAGACATAGAACTGTTTGTAAATAAGTCCACGGAAGATGTTAAAATAGTTACAAGCTCAGGAGATGTTAATGTGAGTTTTGACGAAGGTGCTAATTATAATGTATTTGGCACCACCTCTTCAGGTGACGTAAGATCAAGTAGATTGATCAGCGTAAATAAAGATAAAAACAGTAAATTTGAGTTTAGCGTAGGAAATGGTGGAAAAGAAATGAGGATAACTACATCATCAGGGGATGTATTTTTTAAATAACAGACAGGGGGACGGTTCAAACCAACCGTCCCCCTGTGTTTCTCTCTAGTCCAAATCAAATGAAACTTGGTATTTATTTACAATGGCTTCTTCCTTCTTCTTTTCTTCTAGGAAGCATTTCCTGCACAATGGCTCATACTCTTTACTTGCACCGATGACTACTCTTTCTGTATCCTTTGTTTTTCTATGGCTTACCCAAGCATCAGTTCCGCATTTTACACATACAGCGTGATGCTTGTACAAATAATCTGCTATTGGCATTAGTTCCTTTACTATTTCAAAGGGCTGTCCCGAAAAATCTATGTCAAGTCCTGCTAATATTACTGTTACATCATTTGCTAAAAATTCTTTTATTCCTTCTACTATATTTTTGATACTTCCGCCTAAGAATTGTACTTCATCTATACCTATTACATCTGGCTTAAATTCCTGACAATATTCAATAATTTCATCTATTCCATTCACTAAAATAGCTTCTAAAGTTGTCCTATCATGTGTAACTATCTCTGATGTAGTATATCTAGTGTCAACTGATGGCTTAAAAGCTACTGTTTTATATCCAGCTATTTTAAAACGTTTAACGTCTTTTTCTAAACTTGAAGTTTTACCTGAAAACATTGAGCCTGTATGTATGATTAATTTTCCTTTGTACTGATGCAAAATAATTCCCCCTTAAATTCATTACCTTTTTATTATAACATTATAATTATTTTTTGGTCAAAGAAATTAAATCTAATTACACTCGATTCCTCTCACAAAAGAACCTATATAAGAATAATATAAACTATGAATCCTATAAGGGAGGTAGAATATGGATAAGGTGCCAATAGTCGAACTAAAAGATATAAGTATGCTATATCATACATTGGATGAAGAAACCTTAGCGATAAAAGAATTGGATTTAGATATAAACGAAGGTGAAATAGTCGGTATAGTAGGTCCTAGCGGTTGTGGTAAATCTACTCTATTGTCTATAATTTCAGGTCTAATTAAACCTAGCAAAGGTATTGTAAAAGTCAACGGTGAGTTTGTAGAGACTCCTTTAAAAAATATAGGTTATATGTTCCAAAAAGATCAACTATTTGACTGGAGAAATATATTAAATAATGTTGTTATTGGTTTGGAAATCCAAGGTAAATTAAACAATGAAACTCTCCAGGAAGCTAAGGATATGCTCAACAATTATGGCCTAGGAGAGTTTATGTATTCCTATCCTTATCAGTTATCAGGTGGGATGAGACAAAGAGTTGCCCTTATTAGAACTCTACTTTTAAAGCCAGACTTACTATTGTTAGATGAACCTTTCTCTGCCCTTGATTATCAGACAAGACTAGCTATTGCAGATGAAATAGGAATAATTCTAAAGCGTGAGAAGAAAACAGCTGTATTGGTTACACATGATATAGCTGAGGCAATAAGTCTTTCTGATAGAGTTGTTGTACTAAGCAATAGGCCCGCTATAATCAAAGACATTGTTGATATAGAACTAACCTATAATGATATTGTAAGTCCTATGAAATCCAGAGAAGCTCCTGAGTTTAGACATTACTTTAATAGGATTTGGAAGGAGCTGGATATACATGTCTAATAAGTTTTCTAAAGAGCATGAATTATTTTTAGATAAGGTTAAAAAAGAACGTAAATATATATTATTTACACAAATTAGCGTTTTAGTTTTTGGGTTGATACTATGGGAAGTAGCAGCTCAATTAAAATGGATAGATACGTTTCTTACAAGTAGCCCTTCAGCGATTTGGAAGTTGCTCGTTAATTATTTGATCAATGGCAAACTATTAAACCACGTGGGAATTTCTTTATTTGAAACCATTGCAGGATTTATTCTAGGTACATTATTGGGAGTAATAATCGCCATTTCTCTTTGGTGGTCAAATTTCTGGGCAAAGGTATTGGACCCTTATTTAGTAGTGTTAAACAGCCTTCCAAAGACAGCATTGGCTCCTATAATAATTATTTGGGTTGGTGCAGGGTATAAAGGGATAATAGTTACAGCGATTTCTGTATCAATAGTTGTAACTATTATGAATATGTATGAAAGCTATAAATCCGTAGATGAAGATAAAATAAAATTATTGCAAACTTTTGGAGCTTCAAAGTTTCAAGTTTTAAGAAAACTGATAATACCTTCTTCTATCCCAAGTTTAATAAGCACCTTAAAAATCAATATAGGATTATCCTGGGTTGGTGTTATTGTAGGGGAATTCTTAGTATCTAGAGCTGGCATAGGATGGTTGATAGTTTATGGTGGTCAGGTATTTAAATTAGATATTGTTATGATGAGTATATTGATATTAGGGTTTATATCAGCCTTAATGTATAAGATAATATCAATCTTTGAAGATAAACTATCTAAATGGAACAAGTAATACGGGAGGGGATGGAACCCTATAAGGGAGGCCGTGGAAGGCCTCCCCTACTTATGATTGGTTATTTCTATTGTTTCACCATATTAGGATACCACATTTTTACCACATTTACTATAATTTATTGTTTTTTATCTTTGATTTCCATCATATATTATTTTCGTAACACCTTTAATATTATATAATGTCTCAAATACTGACGCCATTTCCAAATTGGTAGGAACTTTTATCTTTAAATCAATCCTTAAATTATCATCTTCATCACCCAAATCTATATTCATAATTTTTATATCTTTTATAGTAATATAATAATCCCCCAAAACTGTACCTATAGACCCAATAAGCCCTGGTCTTTCTATGCATATTATTTCAATCATCTTATAATTATTAATAAAAACTCTATCCTCTAAAAATCCAAGAGACATTAGTGATATCAGAACAATTGCTGTTGTTATTATAGCGCCTAGATAATACCCAGTTCCTACAGCCAACCCAATTCCAGCACAAACCCAAAGACTTGCTGCTGTTGTTAATCCTTTTACATTATCCCCGGTTCTCAGAATGGTCCCAGCCCCTAAAAAACCTATACCACTTACTACTTGTGCAGCAAGTCTAGCTGGATCTGCAAGATTTTCAAATCCATATTTAGATACAAGCATAATCAAGGTAGAACCAACACTTACTAAAATATGAGTCCTTAAACCTGCTGGTCTTTTACTGATTTCTCTCTCAATACCAATGGATCCCCCAATGATTGAAGATAGTATTAGCCTTATTACAATTTCCCAATTACTTATCATATTAAAATCACCTACCTATAGATTCAATATTTTTTCAACATATTATTCATATAATCCGCTTTGTAACTTATAATATAGGCTTATATAAGATATTATTTATTGTAATATCATATTACTAGGATGACTTGTCTAATTTATTTTATTCTGATATATTATAATATAAGTAAGTGCAATTTTTAGTGAGGCAAACGTTGTTACTTATCAAAAAAAACAGGAGGGATGTTATGTTAACCAATCCAGTAGTATTATCTGTAATAGTAATGACAGTTTTATGTTTAATCAAAGTTAATGTTTTAATAGCATTAATTTTGGCAGCATTAACTGGTGGTGTATTATCAGGTATGACATTAGCTGAAACAATGGGTACACTAATTGGGGGTATGGGTGGCAATGCTGAGACAGCGCTTTCCTACATTTTGTTAGGAGCTTTAGCAGTTGCTATCGGTAAAACAGGAGTAGCCGATATGCTAGCAGTTAAAATCGGTGAAGTTGTAAAAAACAAAAAAACAATGTTTGTATTACTACTAGCACTTGTAGCAAGTTTTTCACAAAACTTAATTCCAGTTCATATTGCATTTATTCCTATTCTAATTCCACCTCTAATTGGGGTAATGAACAAACTTAAAATTGACAGAAGAGCTGTAGCATGTGCATTAACATTTGGTCTTAAAGCTCCTTATGTAATGCTTCCTGTAGGCTTTGGACTTATTTTCCACAACATAGTAAGAGATGCGTTAATTGACAATGGTATGCCTGTAGTAACAAATATGGTATGGAAATCCATGTTATTACCCGGTATTGGTATGATAATTGGATTATTTGTTGCAGTATTGGTTCTATATAGAAAACCAAGAGAATACAAAGATATAGAAATCGCAGATGTAAATGGAAACATGAACCATGAAGGACATGCAGGTTCAGTGGCAGCAAATGTTAAATATGAGGGAATGACTAAAGAACATGTTGGTGCATTAATTGGTGCAATAGCAGCATTCGCAATCCAATTAATTACTGGATCACTTCCACTTGGTGCAATCGTAGGTTTAGGAATAATGATGGCATTTGGTTCATTTAAATTCAAAGAACTTGACGATATGATCAATGGTGGTATTGGTCTAATGGGCTTCATAGCATTTGTAATGTTAGTAGCTTCAGGATATGGTGCTGTAATTAGAGCTACTGGAGGAGTTGAATCTTTAGTTGAAGCTTCTGCTAAATTGATGGGTGGTAGCAAACTAATAGCCGCATTCCTAATGTTATTAATCGGTTTGATAATAACTATGGGTATCGGTACTTCCTTCGGTACTATTCCAATAATTGCAACAATATTCGTTCCATTGGCTATGACTTTAGGATTTAGCCCAGCTGCAACTATATGTTTAGTTGGTACAGCAGGTGCACTAGGAGACGCTGGTTCCCCTGCCTCAGATA
>JAPXKQ010000110.1:0-7337 GCA_033809995.1 Tissierellaceae bacterium | reverse complement strand
TCTCAACAGTACCCAATTCCATCATTTTTTGTGCTGCTTCACTCATGCCTGAAGTAATAGTCTTCTCTAGTACAATTTTCCGTAGATAATACTGTAGTGTCCATTTGTAATCATCATCTATAAATATCATCACGTTAAACCAGCTGTTCCAAGCTCCAAGAGCAATAAACATTCCTATTGCAGCAAGAGTAGGTACAATAGAGGGTATGACAATTCTAAACAATACCTGTGATTCTGTAGCTCCATCAATTTTTGCCGCCTCTATTAGACTTGTAGGTATAGCTTCTATCTGGGTACGAATTACAATAATGTAAAATACACTAACTAATGACGGAAGAATTAGGGCTAAAAAAGAGTCTTTCAGTTTTAAGTATTTTGTCATTAATAAATAGAATGGAATAAGTCCACCGGAAAAGTACATAGTTAGTATGAAGTAATAATTGAGAACCGTCTTTCCAAAAAATTTTTTTGAAAATCCGTATGCAGCCATTACATCCACCAATAGGTTAAGTAATGTTATTGTACAGGCTATAAAAATAGTATTAATTAAAGCTTGTACAAATACTTTATCTCCTAATATACTTCTATATGCTCCTGTTTCAAAACCTTTTGGCCAAAAACTTACACTTAATTCCATTAGTGCTTTCTGATTACTCAAAGACACGGCTAGTATATGCAAAAATGGTAGCACTATTGATAAGCAAAACAAAATCATTAATGTATAATTTATAAATTCAAATACTATTCTTCCTTTTGACTTTTTCATGTTATTTCCTTCCTAAATTGATATCATAATATTTATATAAAATACACTCTATTTACTATTCTTACTTTTACCACATTGACCATCCTGCAACTTTTCTCGCTGTCCTATTAGCTGTAAATAACAGAGCAAAATTAACAATAGATTGAGTTATTCCTATAGCTGTAGTTGCACTAAATTGTGATTGCTCAAGACCAAGCCTGTAAGTATACGTGCTTATAACATCTGCAACTTCATATACCATAGGATTATAAAGTAGGAAAATTTGTTCAAATCCTATACTGAGAAGGCTACCTATTTGCAATAACAATAGCACAATTATTATTGAAGTTAAACCCGGAAGAGTAATATGCCATGTTTGTCTCCATTTTCCTGCACCATCAATTGTAGCTGCTTCATATAATGTAGGGTCAATTGAACTAATTGTAGCAAGATAATATATAGAGGACATACCTATGCCCTTCCATATACCTGAACTTATAAGAATTGTCCTGAAATATTCTTTTTTAACCATGTAATAAGTAGGTTCCGTTCCCGTTATTTTACTAATTGCTATACTCGCTATTCCTGTTGTAGGTGACAATAATGATATTACCAATGATGCCGCTACAACCCAGGAAATAAAATATGGGAGATAACTTATTGTTTGAACTACCTTCTTGAATTTCACATTAGTTAATTCATTTAATAATAATGCTAAAATTATTGGGGCCGGGAATGCAAATATTAACGAATATATATTAATAATTACAGTATTTTTCATAACTTTCCAATAAGATAAATCAGTTAAAAACGCCTTAAAATGTTTAAGCCCTACCCAATTGCTTGCAATTACTCCTTTAAACGGACTATAGTCCTTAAACCCGATAATAATTCCATATATCGGTATATAATGAAAAACAAATAGTAATAATGCTGCCGGTGCAATAAGAAGATATATAGGTATATCCCTATTTGGCATAAATCTTATTCTATTAGTTGTAATATCGCCTCTAGATGCCATTAACTAAACTACCTCCGTTCCCCTGCTGATGATTATACACTACTGGTTGGTAAATTTTTTGAATAAGTATAGTATCAAAATTTTTTATTTATACCGCAGCGCAAGCATATTTACCTTATAGCTTTGCGCTGCGATATGTTATATTTCGTACCAGGTTAAAGATCACGAATTATTTTCCGCGTTCCTCATTTACTTTCTGTAATGCTTTAGTATATTCATCAGTAATATATTTGTATTTCTTAAGCCATTCACTAACTAACGAATCGTATTCTTCCATTGATATTTCACCCATTACAGCTCTGTACATAATATTTTTAGATTCTTCTCTTGCTTCAGCAGATTTTGGTACAAGATCCGGAATTGAACCAACGAAGGATGCATTGGTAACCTGTGGCACCATAGCAGATTCTTTATCCCTTATTGCTATTCCGCTCTTCCATACTTTAGAAAATTCAGTAGCTTGATCCACATTCATTGTTGGAAGCACATTAGCCATTCTAACATCCATACTATCTGCATACCAATATTGTCTCATAAAAAGATATGCATTTCTGTAATAGGTTTTTGCACTTGCTTCAATATCAAGTAATTTTGACCCATCTTGGCGGATAAAATGTTCAATTCCTTCACGCCCCCATGAAATTTGCTCACTGAGATTAAGATCCAGGAATGCTTCAAAAACCCTTATAGCAGCATCTTTATTAGGTGAAGCAGCTGATATTGACACTATATGCCATCCTAAAGGAGATAAGCCCCAATATGCAAGTCTCGGCTCAACTCCGGGAGCAATAGGATTATTGACAAAGCCTATAATAGCTGTAGCATTTCCTGCGTCAGAAAATGCTTGTTGTTTTCCTAATACTGCTGCTGAATCACCACGCCATACCATCATATTCTTTTCCATTTGTCTATTCAAAAATTCAGTACCGGTATTTGTTACGAAGGTTTTATCCAATAATTCATTCTCATATAATTTTCTGTGGAATGCAACTGCATCTCTAGTTTTGGGATATTCAAATGCCCACATATATTTGTCAATATCCTTTGAGGTCTGCATTTTAACACCATTACCATCAACTTGGGATCCAAAAGCTTTGAAGAACATATCCATCATCATAAATCCGCCATTACTTGACAATGGTACAGAATCAGGATATTTTTCTTTCACTAATGACATAACTTCAAACCATTCATCAGGAGTTACTGGTGATTTATCGCCATATACTTCACGAATTAAATCTATCCTTGCGTACGTCCCATTAGGATTACCGTTACTTAAAGTATAGAGTCCGTATATATTTCCATCATCTGTTCTCATCATATCAAGTACATCTTCAGGATAATATTTTTGTAGAGTTGGTGATTTAGCTATGAGTCCTCCCCAATCAGCAAAAGCACCTTCTGCTCCATATCTATTAATATCTGCATGGAACCAGCAATGAACTATGTCCGGGATATCTCCGGAAGCCATCATTAAATTGAATTTTGTTTGAAAATCTCCATAAGGAGGCTGTATCATTTCCAAATCAACATTTGCAGCCTTTTCAATAATGTTTAAAAACGGGTTGTCACTTTTGTCTACATCATTAGGGAAAGCTATACCGGCATCACCAAAGAACATTTTAAGTTTAGTTGGCGGTTCTACTTTTGGCTCATCTTTTACTGTAGCTTTGGTAGCTTCGGTCAGTTTAGGTTCATCTTTTTTTACCGGTGTTTCAGACACCACACAACCGGTTGCAAAAACTGTAATCAATAAGAGTAAAACTACAAGTAGTGCAATCTGTTTTCTAACTCTTTGCATAAAATTACCCTCCTGTTTTTTCAAATTTCTTTGTTTCAGATTATTAAGTTGGTTAAAACTAAATTAAGTATATTATGTTTAAGTAAGGTATTTAATTAAAGTATTAAAGTTAGTATTTAAGTAAAGTCTTACTGGTAAATATTAGCTAATATTACACTATCGACTATCACTCTATCGACATTTTAATTTTAACGTACATTCAAAAGAAATGCAAAATAACACTCTTATACAAATGTTGATTTTTTTGTTTTTTTCAATGATAAATTATTTGTAATAATAATAATTTATTTGATATACCATATATTTCTACCACATTATGGTTTGTTTTATATAATATGTAGCGTCATAGTGAGGACTGTTCTCCTGTGTTCTCAAGAGGACAGTCCCTTTTGCATCTACAATTTAAGATTTCAACATAATTTTAGAAAATATCAAATTAGCATATATAGTCATATATGCTAATTTGGTATTAGATATTATATACATGTCAATTTGATATTAGCTGTATGCTAATTTAACATCTCTTATTAAAGCAAATCATCTTATTTTCGTCTGCAGACATTCTTGCCAAGAGACATGCTTCGGTGTTATAAAATGATTCTTCAGCACTAACCATACATTTTCCCTCTCCCCTAACTTGTTTTAAAAATCCTTGAAAAATATTTTGTTCTTCTAAAAGAGTTAGTTCTTGTGCACCTTCTGTAAGTGCATTTGTAAGATAAACCTTTTGATCCCTTACTTCAATAACTCCTTCTGTTCCTACAATACGAATTCGATCATCATCATGTCTTTTAGCAGTATTAGGACTTAAATAATCTATACTTACAGAAGCAAATACTTCATTTGTCATAGCAAAATGACAGAGTGCTGATACCTCCAAATCCCCATGTCCCTGATTATAAAGGTTTGTATGTGAAGCGCACACCGAAAGAAATTTTTCACCGCTAAACCAACTCAACCAGTCTATTGCATGGCTCCCTACCCATGGAATGGTACCTCCATATATACTTCTTTTTCTGTAATGATCACCCCTGACTCCTAATTTATATGACTTTTGAGCATTCATAAGCCTTATTTTTCCTATAGAACCTTCTTTAACATATTTATGTGCAGTAAGGAACCATGGAGTTGCACGAAGCCCTAGCATGGCTGCCAAATGAGCATTGGATTTATCATAAATACTTTTTAGTGTCTCAAGGTCATCTAATGATGTAGCTACAGGTTTATCCATAAATACATGAACGCCTCTTTTTAATGCTTCTTTGGCTACCTTTGCCTGATCAGAGAAATAACAGCATACAACAGCTATATCAGGCTTTGTTTCATCTAACATATTACAATAATTGTCAAAGTACTGCACTGAAGGATATTCTTTATGGAGTCCTTCATAAAGAGAAGAAACTTCCTCTCCAAAAGACCCGGGTGCAATACCTGCCATTTTCACATCTTTATTACCTCTTATTCCATCAAGAGCTATACCATAATGGCCTGTAGAGCCAATTATACATATTTTCATTAGTCGTCCTCCTTTTTATTACCTCGTCTTAATAAAACCGGCGCGAGTTTTTCATAGCTTAGTTCCACTAACTGCATCATTATACCATATTTTAAAAAACTAACATAGTGTAGCAGGGACACTTCCTATTGCATTTTTTATAACGGCTAATTGAAAAACTAAATTCCACCCCAAACATATCCAAAGGTAGAAGTTACTCTTGCAAATTCCATGGTAGATTTTACTGCTGCAAAGAAATTTGGTATCCCATCAATCGTGTTATTTACCATTAGTCAAATCACAAAATACAGGTAAAAGGGGTATACAAAATGTATTTTGTAGGTCTAGCCCGCGCGGCAATGAGCGCCGGGGTTTGGGGCAGAGCCCCATATTTCCGCAGGATAATATTTATTGTTTGGAAATAAGTAGATATTGTACAAACTTAATATATTCATTTTGCTTTTAGTGATGCCTCACAAGAATAGGAGAATTAACTATGGTTATTAATAAACATCTTACTTTACTTGAGAGAATTGATATAGAGCATTGCCTTAGCAGTGCTTACTCATTCAAAGCTATTAGCAGAAAACTTAATCGTGATTGTACTACTATCGCAAAGGAGGTTAAAAAAAACATTATAATTAAAAAAGCCGGAGCTTATGGAAAAGCATTTAACGATTGTCTATACAGGTATGATTGCACACACTCTTACCTATGTGATAGTCCTACTTGTAAGAACCGCTATTGCAGGTTTTGTTCCAGATGTTCTTCTGTATGTAAGGATTACAAAGAAGAGAAATGTTCGAAGTTACTAAATCCGCCTTATGTTTGTAATGGATGTGAGGAGCTTGGAAATTGTAGGCTTAAGAAATCAGTATATTCTGCAGCTGCTGCGCAAAAGAAATATGAAACGCTACGTTCCGGATCTAGAAGTGGCATTAAAATTGATGAAGCAGAAGCAAAGCGTCTTGATGATTTTATTAGCCCGCTGATAAAAAAAGGTCAATCTATACATCATATTTGTTCAAATAATATAGACACTATTATGTGTAGCGAAAGAACAATTTATAATTATGTAGATTATAACCTTTTCTCTGCAAGAAATATTGATCTTCCAAGGAAGGTTCGCTATCGTCCAAGAAAGAAATCTGGGAGCTGTTTTAAAGTGGACAAATCTTGCCGTATCGGGCGCACTTATGAAGACTTTATGGCATATATAAATGATAACTTTGATACATCAGTAGTTGAAATGGATACTGTAGAAGGAATAAAAGGTGGCAAAGCACTTCTAACTATTCATTTTAGGGAATCGCAGTTTATGCTTGCATTTCTTCGTGATGCTAATACATCCCAGTCCGTTATTAATATTTTTGAAAAACTTTATTGGGAACTAGGTCCTGATGTTTTTAGTAAACTTTTCCCAATTTTACTCACCGATAACGGTAGTGAGTTTTCAAACCCTTCTTCTATCGAATTTGATAAGCAAGGGAATCGCAGAACTCGGATATTTTATTGTGATCCATCAGCTCCATACCAAAAAGGAGCAGCAGAAAATAACCATGAATTTATAAGAAGAATTGTCCCCAAGGGACACAGCTTTAATAGTTATGTTCAGAGTGACATTAACTTAATGATGAACCATATAAATTCTTATGGAAGGAAAAAGCTGAATAATAAGCCACCGCATCAAATATTCAGCTTCCTCCATGGAAATGATACTCTTAAGAAGCTAGAATCAGTACTAATTTCTGCAAACGAAATACTTCTAAAACCTGAACTCCTTAAGAGGTAAAATATATTTTAAAAGGCATCACTAAAGCAATTTGAATACTATAACGCAGTAAACCTAGGAGTGGAATTTGCCTTTGCAAAAAAACGGATATTTTTCACTTCCGTTACCCCATTACTAAAATTTGGGTAAAAACTTGGAGTTCTTCATATAATTATAAAGGAAACACCTAAAAAGTGATATTTTTCAGTGTTTTTAGTTATTAGTTTTTATATGACAATGCATACCAGTAGAATTTACCTCTTCAAAGTGGAATTTAACTTTGCATTTGACCTTTATAAATTGCAACTTAATTGAAAGTTATAACTTGAAAAATAGACTACTAATGGACTACTTAGTTTAAATAGAATCAGATATTATTTGACTCAAGCATTGCTTTAAGTTCATTACTATCAGTTACCGGTGCCTGACAAGAAAAATCTCTACATAAATATGCTGTAGTTTTTCCTTCTATAGTTTTATAATCAGTTATATAAGGTACAACAT
>JAPXKQ010000109.1:0-7689 GCA_033809995.1 Tissierellaceae bacterium | reverse complement strand
CTACTACATGAATCAGTCCTATTGGTGAATCATATGTATCATAAACAATTTTCATAGTACACATCCTTTTTTTACATAATAGTAAAACTTCTTATCTACATTTTATTGTCTAAAAGCATTCTACAGTTTCCTCTGGTGTTTCAACATAACGTGAAAATAACTCTAATTCTATTTTACCGCTGAAATCTTTATCTACTGGTTGCACCACACATTCTCGTAACTTATATCCATTAATCCCTATTTCGTCACATTTACAAATAAATCCTATTGATGCACTAGAATCATGCACTATTGGCTCTGCTTCTAGATAATCTTTCATCATAAAATTAAGTTGTACATTATCCAATGTTTCATATTTTATAACAGCTAAGTTTTTATCCCTTGGACATAAATTTTCCATTGCCCTATTAAAATCCTTAAGCATCTCTTCTCGCATCTCTAGATCTTCTATTTGTTCGGATTTTGTTAATGTATCTTCATAAACATCATAAAAGTAAATTTCATTAATAAAAAAGTACTTTTCCTTCTCAAGTATAGGATCATAATAAACAACTTTTGTTCCTATATCCTGTTTGCCAAACTCTACTGTGAAAGGACATTGGATTGGTATTTCTTCTATATTTTTGTCAATGTTTAATACTACAGATAAATCCTTTGTTTTATCTATACTTGGGGTCGTCTCACCTTCTGCTTGTTCATATGCTGTAATAACAAGGCTCTCTAATTTAACATCATCCCATTCATCTGGAAGCAAGCCTTTTTCAGCAAAATGCTGTAACTGCATCATTCCTTCTCTATTCCTATCATGAATTGGAGCACTACTTGATGAATCAAACCCAATAAGTTGTTCTTGTATCTCCATTTCTTTTATATATAAATATTTATCTCTTCTTCTCTCCTCAATACTATTCAGAAGTTCCTCTCTATTTGTCTTAAATTTTTCTGGATATTCATTATCAAAATCATCCACAATTAAATCTTTATTTTCATACATTAACCATAAACGGTTTTTGTCTTTTTCTATTGTAAAACTCAAAACTAAAACATCTAAACCTTGAATATTTACACGTTTATTAATAATATACTCTTCCTTTGGGAGCAACATCTCCTGCATCAAGTATCTTAATCTCATATGTATCACCTTCCATTTTTATATATTTCTTGAATTAAATAAAGTGTATATACCTTTCATTTTAACTCCAATGTCATAATATAAGCATCGTAATATTCTTTATCAATTTTGAAATATTTCTTATAAACTCCTATGATTTCAAATCCAGCTTTTTTATACATTCTAACCGCATAAACATTATCTGATCTAACCTCTAAATCTAATACCTCAATATTATGAGATTTTGCAAAATTAATTAATTCTCCTATCATATTAGTTCCTATTCCTAAATTCCAATATTTTTTTAAAACTGATATTGCCAATGTTCCTCTATGCTTAATTCTACTTCTTGATAATCCTCCAATATTCCCCATAGCAACAATTTCATTATTTATTTCTCCAATTAGCATTACTGAATTCTTTGAATTGTTAATTGCTTGGATAATATTTTTCTCTTCATTTACAGTACAATTAAGTTCATTGATACCAAAAGTTAGATTATCAGATTCACCGCTTACCAAATTAATATAATCCAATACTCTTTCAGCATCATCTTCCGTTACTTTTCTTATGTTAAATGGTTCATCACTTTTTGAATCCATCTCTTCTTCTCTATAAGCTCTTAAGCAAACTTTTTCTCCATAATACATTTTCAATCCCCCTACAAGTTGTAATTTTTCGATACCCGTTTTAATATTACAATGTTCTTGCTAAATACAATCACTTTAATCCTATCTCCATTTCTATCATTGAATTCTCATTATCATCTATGATCTCAACACTTATCTTATTAACAATAGTTTCAAAAACGTCAGTTACTTCCCTTGTTTTTTCAATTGCTAATTTATACTTTTCTTCACTTTCTACCTTGCCAACAGTCATATGAGGATCATATGCTTCTTTTTTTAACCACTGTGGAAAATATTGTTCCAATATTCCTGTATATAGATTTCTATGAATTTCAACTATTTCTTTTTTACCATTCTCAATATTTAGGAAAAGATAATTTCCAAAAGAATTAACTGGTGTAATACCTTTAAGCACTAGAGAAAATGAATTTACTGATACTAAAACTTCTTCCAGATGACTCTTAAGTTGAATAGAATCTATATTGCTTTCAAATGGAAATACAAGTGTTATATGTGGTCTAACATGACTTGCTAACGGATCATACATTTCCCTTATTTCATTGATAACCTCTATATTACTAAACTCCGGAAAAATCATTATACATCTTTCAAGCATTATATCTCTCCTTTTAACTGTTATGCTTTCTATTGAATTCTTCCCTCAATATAGCATAATTTAGCCTGTCCCATTTTTTCCCTGCAAAATATACAGCTTTTCTTTCTATACCTTCTAATGTAAAATCTAACTTTTCTAATACACGTTGTGTTGCTTTATTTTGTTCTAAGGTGCTTGCAGAAATTCGTTCTAAACCAATGTTATTGAAACCATATTCTAAAATTAACTTTACAGCTTCGGTTCCATATCCCTTACAACGATTTTTAATTTTCGAAATACCTAATCCAATAGTACAGGAACGATTTTTCCACTCAATATCTTGAAGTGCAACATCTCCTATCACAGTTCCATCAAGCAAAAATACTCCCAAACGAATATGTTTACTTCCCTGAACACTCTGAATCTCGTCAAACCACTTATCTCCCCTCTCACTAGAATATCCAATATACAAAGGTTCGGTCATTGTTTCAAAGTCATATTCAAAATCATCGCATACTTTTTTACAATGTTCTCTTTCAAGTGTTGCAAGATATACATTTTTACCACTTAATTTCAACACAGATATCTCCCTCCGTTATTTATAATTCCACACAACATATATTTAAAAAATTTCATTAATATGATAATAGTGCTATTAGATTTATCTGAAAATTCAAGTTCTTAATATTGTATGTACATTGTTATTTAAATCTTCAAATACTGGTCTTTGTACTGTACTAATTAAAAAAACTATATAATTTCCATTAACTTCTCTAATGCAATCAAGTTATGTTCCCAATTTAAATATTCTTTTGCTTCAGTATATGAGCACCATTTATATTCTTCGTGTTCATCAGATAATTCTATATCTAACACGTTTCCAATTTCCACGCCAAAACAAAAATCCTGCATATTCATTAGTTTTCCTTTTTTAGTTTCCAGATAGGTGAATGTATAATTTAAATCTACGATAGATTTTATATTGATTATGCCAGTCTCCTCAAATACCTCTCGTATTACTGTTTCTTTTAATTTTTCTCCATTTTCAACACCACCACATACTGGCTGCCAATAACCACTTCTTTCTGGTGTTCGCTTCAAAATAAGAACCCTAAAAGATGGATTCATTGAGTAAACAAATGCTTCTACATTAGTTCTTTCTATCAATTGCATCAACTCCTTCATACTTTCAATACACAACCTAGCTCCCCATTTTGTCAATAGTAATTAAAGTCATACCAATTACATCATTAACCAAAATTATAAAATAGCAAACCCGCTTACAGTTTCTAAATTCATTATTGTGCTATTAAGTTTAAGTCTTTTTAAAAAATATATATTTTTATAAATAATCTTATCAAACAACATACTTAAATAAAAAATAGTAACCTCCTTTTAATACCCATAAAAAATCTCTATTTTATTTGGAGAGTCTTTACTGTTTTGTAATTCCATCAACAATGATTTGACAAAACCACCTAATTCATAATTATCGAGTTCGTGTAAATCTACGCATTCATATTCCTCTGCTTCATCATTTAAAGCAACATCATAAGAATCTGTTTTGCATATATAGTCAATAAATATAAAATGTTTCCCTTCATGAAAAGTATTACTAAAAACACTCTCTTTTAGGCTTATTAATTTAATATCATATATTTCCAGACCAGTTTCTTCAAATATCTCTCTTTTTAAAGCTTCTTCCATTTTTTCACCTAGTTCAATATGTCCACCAGGTATTACATATTTGTTATTCCATTTATGAGACTTACATAGGAGTATTTTATTATCTGGATTAAAAATAATTGCTCCAACAGTAGGTTCAGGGTATTTCATATATACATCATCCCTTTCTATTGTCTGTATCTGTTTAATTAAAACTTAAATATCTTTACTGGTATACTGGTTTAGCATATTTAAAATTTATATCTCCTTTATGTTTAGGTATAAATATTTTGTGTTTTTTTACTACAAAACAAAATGTTACAATGTCGTGCTAACTTTAAATATAGTCTGTAATCCTTCTGAAATAACACCTTTTAATGGATAATACAAATAATTCAAATCATGGTCATGATTTTCAAAAATATGAGTATATAAGTTGTCTTTTCCTAATGTCTTGAATGCATTGTCTATATTTATAACATCTTGTACTGGTATATTAGCATCATTTTTGCCATGAAAAATATGAATGGGAATACTAAGTTTTGTCAATACATCTTTTGTTGCTGGTAAATTGAAATGTTCTTTCCACCATTTAGATGTTAAATAAACTGGATAATTCTCCTTGAGCCACTTATCGTCATCATTTTTTATTGCAGATAACAATGCTTTTTTAAAATCTCTGTTAATTATTTCAAAGTCTAATTCATCTAGTATACCATCTCCATTTACATCTAGTTGTTCAAATGTGGTTTCGCAAAAAACACCTTCTCTCACTTTATATCTATCTTCTTCAAAATCAGTTTTTGTAACATATCCCTTTTTATCATAATCAAACCATTTTCTTAAGTTAACCATTGAGCTTCCGCCAGATAATTGCCATTCTAAAGTTGTCCTCATATTTTCATTAGCATATCCTGCTAATAATAATCCATCTATTTTTACATTTTTATTTAAAGCTACTAATGGTGCTATCTTAGCTCCTTCACTCCAACCTAAAAGAATTATTCTAGATTTCTTAAATTGATTTAATTTTTTTAAATAATTAATAACGCATTCAATATCCTTAATTGATGTGGAAGGTAGGTAGTTCATATATTCTTCTTCATCTATGTTCACATACATAGGTGGTTCTTTTCCAAGTGAACAGCCCCTTGTATTCCATCTGCAAAATGCAATATTTCTCTTAGTAAATTCTTGAGCAAATAAATCAAAATAGTTAAACTCCATATCTCGAATTTTACGACGATTATCATAAGTATTGGGACCTGAACCATGGATAAATATTACAATCTTGTCAATTAATGAACTATTGGGACTATCTATCTTAACATTCAACTCATATCCATCAAAAGAGGATACTCTATTTATTGTTGTATACATAAAATCCCTCCTTATTAATCTTCAATATTCTCGATCTATAATATGTTAAATATCATGTCTAGATGTCAATGTTTCGTCTTTAAAGAACTGCGGATATACCTCATGTTTTTTTATACAAAACTTATGCTTCCATTTAATTAATGACTTTACGGTAAATTTATTATGCAATTACATTTTAATTTTCAATAATTTTGCTTACTAATTCTTTATCTTTAATAATATTTCACCTCAAAAGTACTACTATTTTTACATACATAGAGATTATGCAAACTATATCCTATAATAGATGTATTCCTACATGTTTTAAAGTGATAGTCCAGCCACTTATTAAATTCATTTTCATCTAAAGAATTAATATTATCTATCATCATATAAACTATTACATCAGTGGAGCAAATCCCCTAGTATATTGCAAAACTTCATCTACATCAATATCAACTATCTCTCCTTCTGCTAATTTTAAGGATTCCTCGAAGCTACAAAGCTAAAACCCATAAAACATGATATTCTTAAACTCCGTAATCTCATATATTGATATTTAGCCTTTTAGATTATGCTTTTAATCTCCGTATAAGTAAGAACATATAGCATTAGATTGTTCTTTATCACTTCAAAAATTGCTTATTTATTACGTTCTTGTGCCTGTCTTTATATTCTCCATCGACAAGCCTAAAATCAAAATTTTCCTACTGTTTTTGTGAAAACATTTTAACATCTTATGATAAAAAATATCCCCCATATGGACCTTAGACACTTAAATAAATTTGCTAACCTCTAAAATAGAATCCACAACAATATTGGTTATTCAAACCAATTATTTTTTTAAAATATTTCTTAATACCTAATCTTTTAACTGTAATATTCAAGTTTTCCTCTTGACAAGCAGATAAAATAGATTGACTTATACCCATATTATAAATTTAGCTTAAAACATATTCTGCTTCTGGGAACAGCTTAAAACAGTATTTATCAGAATGGAATTCTACAATATACTCTGTTGCTAGCTCCTCAAATGGCTCTAATTTAGTAGGCGTAAAATAGCCAACACATTTTAAATATAGGGAGCATGTTGTATACTATTCTTTGTTAGGAATTTTGCAATTTACAGGAATTGAATTAGACCAACCTGTAGCATATTTTCTTTCTGCATTTATATGTAATTTCTTCTATGATTGACTCTTCCTTTTCAGGGCGTGATTCTTTTTCTACCTCATTGAAGAATGATAATTGATCTGGGTTAGTTTTCTCTAATGTTTTCATGTATTAATTATACCATTTTTGTAAAAAAAGATAGTATAAAATAGTTTTAATTTATATCTAAAATTTTATATAATTATTCGTTCCTTAACAGGAGAAAGAGTCTCTTTTTGATTAATAGATAAACCATTTGTATCCCATTCTAGAATTCTGATTTTATAAGGTCTGTTGTACATGTTGCTAGATAAACTTTAATGGACTTTCAAACTTGTTTTCTACTATTGGTTTTTCTGGAACAACAGATACCCATTTGGATTCTAATTTCTTTTCTTTGTTGAATTTATTGATATAGTATCTAAGTTTGTTAACAGATACATCATTTTTTTCAGACCATTTAACAGCTATTAGCCTATTAGCTCTATAGTCTTTGATTCTATCAGCCCAAAGCTTTCTATCTTCTTCTTTCATTTAAGATAACTCCCTTAATTAATATTAAGGATATTATCTCATGGAATATGATTGATTAAAATGTGAGCTGAGTTTTACACTTACACTCTTGCACCTAAGTCCAAAACATTGCTATTTTATATTATACTGTCATAATTATCTACTTTACTCTATATGTAATTTTTATCAATGGAACTATTATTATTTATAAAAATGGCTCTTATATCTATGAATATATTACAAAAATTAATTGGAGAGAATACAGCATTTACTTCTAATGTTTATAATATATACTATGAATTTCTATGAAAAACAAAAAAAATTGTATTATGCTTCTTAATTTAACACAGATTACAAGAAGCCTCCCATCTTCTATAAGGGTGAGTAGTTCACTAATTATAATATATAATAGGAAAAACCTAAAAAGGTCTTAAAAGATATTAAAAACAAATATTTCAAGTCCTTTTAAAACTATCTTTTTTAATAAAATTTCTAGAACATGATATAGCAAATAAGAAATTCATAGATATAATAAAGAAGTATCAAATTAAAAAGCATCTGACAGCAATCGAGTCAGATGCTTTTTATAATATTTATTCTACTATTCATTTCTGATTGCTGCTTGAGCTGCGGCAAGTCGGGCTACTGGGACTAAGTATGGTGAA
>JAPXKQ010000108.1:0-7739 GCA_033809995.1 Tissierellaceae bacterium | reverse complement strand
TACAGAGAATATAGTAGGAGATAAAACAAAAGTTCATATTTCTTATGAAGGATTGGTCAAGGATGTTAAGACAGGGGATAAAATATTAATAGACGATGGATTAATAGAATTAGCTGTGGAAGAGATTATAGATGATAAAGATATAAAATGTAGAGTTATAAATGGAGGTTCATTAAAAGACCATAAGGGCGTAAATGTACCCAATGTATCTATAAATCTACCCCCTATAACTGAAAAAGATATTGAAGATATTAAGTTTGGTATAAAAAACGGTATAGATTTTATTGCTGCATCTTTTATAAGAAAAGCTTCCGATGTGTTGGAAATCAGGAAGATACTTGAAGAAAATAATGGAGAGCATATAGAGATTATATCAAAAATAGAAAACCAAGAAGGTGTAGATAATATAGATGAAATAATAGAGGCTTCTGATGGGATAATGGTAGCAAGGGGAGATTTGGGAGTAGAGATACTAACAGAGGAAATACCCCTTATACAAAAAGAAATTATTAAAAAATGCAATATTGCTGGTAAACCAGTAATCACTGCTACTCAGATGTTAGACTCTATGATTAGAAACCCAAGACCAACAAGGGCAGAAGTAACAGATGTGGCTAATGCAATACTAGACGGTTCTGATGCTATAATGCTATCGGGAGAAACAGCAGCAGGAAAATACCCAATAGAAGCGGTAAAGACCATGTACAATATAGCAACTAAGACAGAAGAAGCTTTAGATTATATGGAGATATTAAGGGTGAAATCTATAGTTAAAGATGTTACTACAACTAATGCTATTAGTAAAGCAACTTGTACAACTGCAGAGGATTTACAGGCTTCAGCTATAATTACCGCTACATCTTCAGGCTATACATCAAAGGCTATATCTAAATTTAGACCTAGAGCTCCTATTATAGCAGCTACAACATCTGAAAAGGTTATGAGAAAATTGTCCTTGGTTTGGGGAGTTTATCCAGTAGAATCTATAAAGAGTGATAACACAGATGAAGTCATAGATAGATCTATTAGTAGTGCTATGGAGAAAGGATATATTAAAGAAGGGGATTTAATAGTAATAACTGCAGGAATTCCCGTAGGAGTATCTGGAACTACCAATTTATTAAAGGTTCATACCGTTGGTAAAGTATTACTTAAAGGAAATGGAATAGGCAAAAAATCCGTTTCTGGTAAGATATGTATAGGTAGTAGTAGTGAGGAATTAAGAGGAAAGTTTAAAGAAGGAGATATATTAGTTAGCAAATTTACTGACAAGGATATGGTAGAATTTATGGAAAAGGCCTCTGGGATAATAGTAGAGCAAGGGGGCTTAACTAGTCATGCAGCTATAGTAGGATTAAACTTAGGAAAGCCTACTATAGTAGGGGCAACAGATGCTACCAAAGTATTGAAAGATGGGGAAATAGTAACGGTAGATACTATTGCAGGGCGAATATATAAGGGAGAAGCAAGAGTACTTTAGAGGTGGATATAATGAGATATATGACAAATATCAAAGTAAGATATAATGAAACAGATCAGATGGGAGTAGTTTACCATGGAAATTATTTTGCATGGTTTGACATAGGCAGGACAGGCTTTTTAGGAAGCATAGGTCTTCCCTATGGTCAGTTGGAAGATGATGGGGTATTATTACCTGTAATTGAAGCCAATTGTAAATATAAAAAACCAGCAAAATATGGAGATGAATTAATAATAGTTGCAGAATTGGCAAAACTAAAAGGTATAAGAATAGAATTTGACTATGAAATATATAGGAAGAAGGACAATACCTTATTGGCAGAAGGCTATACCCTCCATGCCTTTGTAGATAAGGACCTAAAACCTCTAAACCTTAAAAAGAAATATAATAATGTTTGGGAATTACTGAAGGAAAATTCCTAGGGAGGAAATCCATGAAAAAGCTTATACTATTATGTATTCTAATGCCTATATTGGACTTATATATACTGGTAAAAGCATCCCAATCTATGGGATTTGGTACTACGGTATTATTTATAATATTAACAGGCATAGCAGGATATTATTTAGCCAAATCAGAAGGGAAATTGGTCATAAGGAATATAAACAACGAAATGGCCCAAGGCAATATACCGGGAGATGAGCTATTAACAGGGTTTTGTATATTATTAGGTGGATTTTTATTGCTATTACCAGGTATAGTTACTGATATAATAGGTATAACCATGGTCCTTCCTAGCACTAGAGAATTTTATAAAGGATATATAAAGATATGGCTGGAAAAAATGATAGGCAAAGGCTATAGGAGAATAATGATTCGGTGGTAATATGTATATATTGGTAATTTCCGGATATAATCTAAAGAAGGACAAGGCAACGTAAAAAATATTGACCCTGGCACCAACTTATTGGGGAATTCATAAGTTAATGCTAGGGTAATTTTTTTCAACAAAAAAACATTTAGTTCCGACACTAACTTATTAACTTTTGGTTCAGGCAAGACAACATTAATTAGACAGATTTTAAATTTAGCTAATATAAAGGAGAGTTCTTGTAATGTTTGAAAAAAATAAAATTTATAATATTGAAATAGAAGATTTAAGCAGCAGTGGAGAAGGTGTGGGGAAAATAGATGGATTTACAGTATTTGTACCCCAGGCTATACCTGGTGATAAGGTAAGGGCAAGAATAACTACTTTAAAAAAGCGATACGGAATAGGGGAAATTTTAGAAATGGTGGAGCCTTCTAAAGACAGGATTAAACCTAAATGTAGTTTATTCGGGAAATGTGGTGGGTGCCAGATTATGCATATGGATTATGATGCCCAGCTTAAGATGAAAAGAAATAAGGTAGAACAAACATTAAGTAGAATAGGAAAGATAAGTACAAAGGTTAATCCTACAATTGGCATGGAAAATCCCTTTGAATATAGAAACAAGGGGCAATTCCCTGTTGGGATTAAAAACAATAAGGCTATTATGGGAGCTTATGAAATGGGGACCCATAATATAGTAGATACTAGTTATTGTCATATCCAGGCTCCTGTTACTAAAATAATTATTAAAACAATCAAAAAGTATATTGATGACTTTAATATAGAAGTTTACGATGAAGTGAAAAGAACAGGTTTAATTAGACATATAGTAAGTAGGTTTGGATTTGCCACAGGGGATGTTATGGTGGTACTTGTAACCAATGGTAGGAGGCTTCCTTATAAAGATGAATTAATAAGGATGTTAAAAGAAAATGTACCAGGATTAAAGAGCATAGTCCAAAATATAAATACTAGGAATACAAATGTGGTTTTAGGAGATGAGACCCTTGTACTGTATGGAGAGGATAGAATAGTAGATTATATAGGTGATTTAAAGTTTAATATATCCTCTAAATCCTTTTTCCAAGTAAATTCAATACAAACAAAAGTTCTTTATGATAAGGTTTTAGAATATGCTAATTTAAAAGGGGATGAAGTAGTTTTTGATATTTACTGTGGCATAGGGACTATTTCCTTGTTTTTAGCTAAAAAAGCAAAAGAGGTACATGGTGTAGAAATAGTAAAAGCTGCTATAGAGGATGCTAAGGTAAATGCAAAGATAAATAATATAAATAATGCAAAATTTTATACAGGAAAAGGAGAAGATGTAGTACCAAGATTATACAAAGAAGGCTTGTACGCTGATATTGTAGTAGTAGATCCACCGAGAAAAGGCTGCGAAGAAAGTGTATTAGAAACTATGGTAAATATGGCTCCGGGAAAAATTATTTATGTATCTTGCAATCCAGCTACCTTAGCTAGAGATTTAGCTTATTTGGTTGAAGGAGGGTATAAAGTTGTAGAAGTGCAGCCAGTAGATATGTTTCCACACACGACACATGTGGAAGTCGTCTGCAAATTAACCAGATAAAACAAGGCTTTCAGGGATTAAGCGAATAAAAAAGGGTGGTTTTTCCACCCGTTTGCCACCCTAATTTTATTTTGGGTGGCAGACCTTTTCAAATATTTCAACCGTATTTTTGGACATCTTTTCAGTTAAATGAGTATAAGTATCCATTGTTGTTGCAAGCCTGGAATGACCAAGCCTTTTTTGAACATCCTTCATGTTAGCACCATTTTCAATAAGCAAGGTTGCGTGTGTATGTCTTAATGCATGGAAGTTGAATTGAATCATCAGTTCATAATTGATTACCCTGCTGCAATATCTAATAGTTTCAGGTGTTACTAATCCACCATCTTCCTTGGTGCAAACAAAATGAACTTGGTTATCAGTGGTTTTATAATCCTTTGTTCCATCAACAGAATAAATCCTGTCATTTTTGTCCACATAGTAATAGTTGTAATGCTGCCCAAACCTCAAGCGGTTTTCCATTTGCCATTTTTTATGGTGCCTTAAAATATCAATCAAGGTTTTCCCAATTGGTATTTGTCGAATAGATGAAGTGGTTTTTGTAGACCCAAAATACCATTGCTTATTTTCTTTCTTTAGTATGATTTTATTAACATCAATTATCCCCTTATCCAAGTCAATATCATCCCAAGTTAAAGCACAACATTCACCAACTCTTGTTCCAGTGTGATAAGCAATCTGTAAAGGTATATAAAAAGAACTACCTTGAGGGAAACGGTCAATAATCCTTTGGAATTCTTCCTGGGTAATAACCTTTCTATCTGTATCATATTTAGTATTTTCATTCTTTGGCAGCTTTACATATTGCATGGGGTTTTCTCTAATAAACTTGTAAGGGAATACTGCTGCCTTAAATGAACCTGAAAGCACTGAAACTATATTAACCAAATAATTCTTTGAAAATCCCTGGGTTGATTTTTCATTTACAAATTGCTGAAGAACAGCAGGGGTAATGGATTTTAATTTATATACACCTATAGCTGGTTTAATGTGATTATTAATAATCCTTGTATAGCCATCAATTGTGTTATACTTACAATTCACTTCAACATAGTTTTTCAGCCAATAATCCATGTAATCAGCAACAGAAATTTCACTTGGTTCAAAGAAAAGACCAGCATTTTCGTATTCTTGAAGTGCTTTTCTTAAAGCAGCTTCAGCTTCTTTTTTGGTTCTACCACCCTTCCTTTCAATCTTTTTTCTTTTTCCATCAACTTTCCCAAGGTCAAAATAATAATACCAGTTATTACCTCTTTTTCTAACTCCACCTTTCATATTAGAACCACCTTTCCTAATTGTTCCAAAGGTGATAAAATGCTATAATTATTGTGTGTGGATGCATTTATCCCTTTGGTTAAATGTATCTTATAGCCTCTTGGTGCTGGTAACACCAAGGGGTTATTTTTTTTTTTTTTACTTGTTGTTCTTTAACCAAATTTGATAATCAACCGAATCCTTTATAGTGTTTTGTAATTCTTTAAATTCTGCTTCAGTATAAGTTGCAGCAATTTTATCACTTTTTATTGTCACTGTATATGTTTCTTTATCTGCAATTTGTGTTTTACCAATAACCTTTCCATCCTCAATAACATCTTCATAATGCCATTCGAGAACTTCAGGTTGAATTTCAACATTATAACCAATGGCTTCTAAATATTTTATAAAGCATTGCCATTCATTTAATTCTTTTGTAAGTTTACCATCAGGATTAAATTTCATATCAAAATATTTGCCTTTTCCAATAAGTTCAAAAACTGATACACCGAGAACGTCAGTAATGGCATTAAGTATTTCAGTTGAAGGTTCTCTATGGTTATTTTCATAATTGGCATATGTAGAAACAGGAATGCCCAATTTCTTTGCCATTTCTTTTTGCTTAATACCCTTTCTCTTTCTAACTTCTTTTATTTTAGTGCCTATTTTTATAAAATCATTAATCCCCATCTTTGCACCTCCCAAATATAATATAACAAAAAATATTCAAAAGTGCAAACAAATATTAAAAAATGACTTGAAATATTCATAAACGAATATTATAATAAAAGAGGGAATTGAAATTTTCAATAATGCAAACTTTGTAAAGGTAGGTGAAAACATGAAACTTAATAACAATAAGTTGCTGTTGACAATGGCAAATGCCTGTATGACCATAGGGGAATTATCAAAAAAATCTGGTGTTTCAAAAACAGCTTTAAGTAATTATACAACGGGAAAAAGCAATCCAAAACCAGCAACTTTAGGGAAAATAGCAAGGGCGTTAAATGTTGAAGTTGAAGATTTGATTGAAAGGGGTGAATAAGAGTGCAGGCAATTAAAGATGATGACATTTTATATACTGTAGCAGAAGTTGCAAAGATAATGCGAACTAATCCAGCCTATGTTTATGAACTGATAAAAGCAGAATTGCTTCCAGTTCTCAAATTGGGCAGTTATAAGGTTAGGAAAATTGATTTGCTGGAATTCCTTGATAAGTATGTAGGGATGGATTTGAGCAATCCCCATCAAGTCAAGCAGCTTGATATTAAAAGAATCAGTTAATTTTTATAAAAAACAAGGGGGTGATGAGAATAGACCATGTATTAGAATCAATCAATTCACACTATGAGGTTTACAGAGATTTATTTATGGAAGAGCATAGGACAGGAAAATATAAAAGGTTTTCAGATAATCCTTATTATGAAGAAGTGAAAGCAATAATTGATGCAATGAATGTTTTGAGAAAATACCTTGGTTGGGAAACCATTTCACTGAAAAAGGAAGTGGAATTTTATCTAAATTGGTAAAGACATAGGATGAAAGCATCCCTATGTAGTCAAGGGCAAAGATTGTTGAAGGATGTTGAAACAAAAACAATGTTAATGAGCAACTCAAACCTTATAAATAAAAATGAAAGGATGGTCAAATATGAAAAAATCAAATTGGCAAGTAGCTTATGAAAACTACCTTGATGAAAAGGCTGAAATGGAAAATCCAAAAATAAAGGAACTGGATACTGAATTGGATACTGAACTGAATGAATGGCTTCCAGATGAAGTATTTAATGAAGTCTATGAAAAAATAGCTGTTTTGGAAGCAATGCATGAAGAAGAAGGTTTCCAAGCTGGTTTCCAAGCTGGAATAAGGGCTGCAAGTGAAATAATTAAGCTTATATCCAAAGAAATGAGTAAAGCCATTGGATAACGCCTGGACAAGCATTAAACAATGGCTTCACATGGTGAATATTAAAATCCACACTTTAATTCTATCATGTGAAGCCACCATATTCAATTGATGGGTGAAAAATCCCACACAAAAATTAGTAAAGGTGGTTGAAAAAATGGATTATAAAGAAATATTTGAAAAAGAATTTGAAAGAATTATCAATCAAAAGATTGATGAAGTAATGGAAAACTATGAAAAAACTCTTTATGAAGAATTATCTACTTTAGCATTAAACATAAATTCAATAAGGGCAATTGCAATACTTACCCATATCATTGACATTAACTATAAGCCAACTAATTGGGTTTATACAATTTACAGAAAGCTTTGTGATGCTATGAAAGAACCTGGCATGAGTAATATTGAATTTTCAAGATTCATGGTCAAATGGTTTAATTGTATAGTGATTGATAAGAAAATAAATGGTAAAAAGCATAGGGTTTTTGTAAAAATACCTGATGATAATGAGGATGCGGTTCAAGATGTAGCAAAAGTTCAAGATGAGTCCAAGATGTAAAAGGGGGTATCTTGAACCGCTTCGAGTGCAGTAACAACAAGCGGTTGAGGGGTATCGGTTCAAGATGTTCAAGATAGTCAAGTCCAAATTAGTGTGTAATTTTCCTCGGTCGTCGGTTAACCCCTTAACTCACCCC
>JAPXKQ010000107.1:0-7748 GCA_033809995.1 Tissierellaceae bacterium | reverse complement strand
TTAGTTCTCCCTGCCCCTTAAGGGGCTGCCCAAACGGTCAACACATCCGTCAACTTTTGGCCAAATTACACCGTCTATCGCCGGACATTATGAAGTAGCAGTAACAGGAATGGTTTAATGCCATTCCTTATTTTATTTATAGGAGGTAAACAAATGACATTAGATAAACAATTAGCAAAAACTCCATTAAAGTATAGAAGATATTTTCGTTGGAAATATAAATTACCTGTAAGGGGTCGGGTATATGTTGATCGTCCACTTGAAGAAATAATGAGAATTGATGGGGTGAAGAATAAAGAAACATATTATTCTTGGGAGAAAACAGAGCAGTACAAGCATTTAATTGATTTATTAATTCAATCTCATGCAGCCAATGATTTGATTGATATGTATAATGCAATGCTGGATAAAGCAAAAAAAGGTGATGCTAGAGCAGTTAATACAGTGATTAAATTACAGAAGTCCATAGCACAAAACATTAAACAAAACACCAATAATTCAATCATTGAAGAAGATGAAGATGAAGAAGATGATCTTATAATATGAAAAAAGAAACTAAACTACAGAAGATTAATAATGACTTTTTTCTTTGGGCAAAAAACTTTATTAAGATTATTGATAATAATGGTGATTTGGTAAAGTTTGTACCCAATGAGCAACAGGTGGACTTCTTCAATAACATGGGCAAATTCAATATAATCGCTAAGAGTAGACAATTAGGTTTTTCTAGTTTAGCGATTATTTATTCTTTGTGGATTGCTTGCACTAAGCCAAATACCAATTGTCTGATGGTAAGTTACAATGTTGAAAGTACACAAGCACTCTTTGAAAAAATGAAACAGATTTATTCTGATATACCAGATAAGTATAAACCAGCAGAAAAGCGTAATAACCGTATGGAATTATATTTAGAAAATGGTTCAAGGATTATGGTTAAGACCGCAGGAGTAAAGTCACTTGGTAGAGGAATGAATCTGCAATATATCCATTTATCAGAGTTTGCATTTTATCCAGATGACCAACAGAAGGATGCTTTAGTATCGTTGGAGCAAGCACTGGCTAAAAATATGGATAGTAAGATAGTAATTGAAACAACTAGTAACGGATATAATTACTATCAAAAATTATTTACCAATGCTTATAAGAGTAAACAATCTAGGTATAAAGCGTTTTTCTATCCTTGGACAAGTAGTGCTACTGCTAATCAATTCAAACATGAATTAAACATAGCAGAAGATTGGTTTAAGGTTAATAATCATAATCATAGATTAACCCCTGAACAATTGGATATAGATGAATTGCCATTATATAATGCTAAAGTTAGTTTGAAAATGATTATGTGGAGAAGATGGAAGTTGCAGGATATGACATTAGAGGATTTCCAGCAAGAATTTCCTTTTACTCCTGAAGAATCATTTAGAGCAACAAGCAGAAGTATCTTTAATGAACAAGCAATAAACAATAGAGTGACGAATTTAATACCACCATTGCGAAAAGATGAATTAAATATTACCCTCCCTGATACCCTTGCTAGATATTATGGTAAGGGTTTTTTTATGTTTAAAAATATTAAACCAAACCAGAGATATTATGCAGGGATTGATACCGCAAGTGGTAGTGGTGGTGATAATTCTGCAATTAGTGTATTTAATTCTGATGGTGAGCAAGTAGCAGTATTCTATGATAATAAAATACCTATATATAAATTTAGTGATGTTGTGTATGACTTAGGAATGATGTTTAATTATGCTTTTCTAGTAGTTGAGAAGAATAGTTTTGGTCAATCAGTGATAGAAAAATTGAGGGCTGAAAGGCAATATCTAAATATGTATAAAATGAAAACCTTTGATGATCGGGGTAAGAGAAAATATACTATTGGCTGGATAACTACCAGTGCAAGTAAACCTAGATTAGTACAGGATTTTAAAGAACAATTTGAAAAGAATTTAATTCTTATTAATGATATATCAACACTAGACGAAATGAAAATATTTATTGAAGCAGATGGTAAAACATCAAATAAGCGTGGAGACGGAACTAATCACGATGATTTGGTAATTGCTTCTGCTTTAGCAATACAAGGTATGAAGTGCGGAAAATGGTATTTGTAGAGGGGGATGTGAATAGTGAATTTACAAGATTATGTAAATAAGTATTATGATAGTGATGACAAATGGTTTATGCAATTTACTTCAGAATATGGTAATTGGGAACGGATAGCAAATATTATTAATATTAAAGAATACTTGAACGGCAAACACGCTATTTTAAATAGAGGTGTGGAGATGTGGAACGGTAAGGAGTTTCATCCTAGAACAATAGTTTTAAATTATGCTAAAACGATATTGAATTTTAGTACAAGTTATTTGCTGAAAAATCCGGTAACTATATCAGGTGATGAAGAATCTGTATCTATTATGAAAGAAGTTTATAAAAAAGGAAATTATAATAAAATAGATTGGGATATATTAGATAAAGTATGTAAGTACGGTAGTATTGCTGAATACGTTTACATTGATAAGAACGGGGAAATACAGAGTAAGTTGATTAATCCTGAAGATAGTT
Source organism: Tissierellaceae bacterium (assembly GCA_033809995.1). Classification (GTDB taxonomy): domain Bacteria; phylum Bacillota; class Clostridia; order Tissierellales; family Tissierellaceae; genus Paratissierella. The sequence goes on along the minus strand of JAPXKQ010000107.1, from coordinate 5,183 downwards.
TTCCAGTTTATAATGATGAAAATGAATATATCGGATTTGTAGAGCATTATACTTCAATTAATGGAATAAGTTACTGGAATGTATTTGATGAGAATACAGTCAAAAAATATGATGATTTTGGCGGAGAAGTGACATTCAGAGGGGAATTTCATAATCCTAGTGGATTACCGATTATTTATAAGAATAAAAATGAAATGGACGAAACAGCAGGTAGAAGTGATTTGGAGGATTATGTAAATATTATTGATAACCTGGAAGATTTGATTAGTAAATACACTGATAGTATTTATAAATTCGTGAATCCTATTCCAGTAGTGGTAGGCCAGAAATTAGGTATTGGTAAAAACGGAGAAGGTGCTATTCCTGCTAATCTTGTGGGAAGTGGTATTAATTTAGATGATGGTGGTTCTTTTGGATTTGCTAATGGACAATTGGATTATAAGAGTTTTGAAAGCGTATGGAAAATTCTTTATAATAGTTTATTGCAAATATCAAGTGTCCCTGCGGTAAGTATGGGGGTACAAGATGTAAGTAATTTAAGTGAGGTAAGTATTAAATTAATGTTTTCTTTGGCTGATCTTAGAGCAGGTATGAATGAAATGTATATGAGAGAAGGAATGGAGTTTAGATTTAAGGCGATTGAATCATTACTTAAAGCAAAAGGTATAGTGATTAATTCTGATGCTTTAGACGTTGTATTTGAGTACAGTAGGCCAATGAATAGAACAGATATTATTAATGATTTAGAAACTTTAAGGGGAATAGGTGCTATTAGTTTACAGAGTACATTGGAACAGTGTCCTATGGTTTATGATGTGGCAACAGAATTAGATAGAATTAAAGCAGAAGGTAGTAATGTTGGTAGTGAGGATGATAATGGGGAATAGATGGTTTAATTAAATACTATAATGCATAATTGCATTAAAAATTAAATATATTAGTGGTTGGTTTTGGATGTAAAATATCCCCGAAAACACGCCTGTTAAATTAAAGAGAACATTTGTTCGATATTTAAAGAATATCATATGGCGAACACTCGTTCTATTTGACACTATACACAGAACAAGTGTTCGATAAATTATGATTGACTTATCCATATATTCTTGCTGTATATTTATGCACTCGCTTGCATAAAAATTGCGTAAATAATGCTCTAACTTCCTATAAGAAAGATTATGTAAACCAATTCTTTACCTATAAACCCCTGTATATAGGCAATTGCATAAAAGTTGCTAAATAAATGGTAATTTATAGCCCTAAAACTGGTAATTATAGTTGTATTTCATTGCATTTTTATTCGCTCGCAACTAGGCCAGTTTAATACTAGATAATGTGTATTATCCTGCATTAATATTAATTAAACATGATAAAATGTTAGTTTGGTGTTGATTAATGATACACAACTACATTATGTATCATTGTATTCTCTAATAGAAGGTAGATGGCATGATTATATAGGTAAAAAACATTGCTATATACATTGATATTTGCTTCCAGATTGAACGTTTATTCGTTGGAGGTATGAAAGGTTAGGGCTGATGAATTAAGAAGGTTTTAGAGGGTTTTTTTATTGATTATTTATTGATTATTTATTGATTATACGATACCCCTTTTGGCATAAATGTTGCATTATCTATACCAATTTTACACGTTCAAAATTTTTACTAAATTAGGTAACATATACCATATGCTAAAAGTTAGTTATTAGTATTTAAAATCAAGAGATTATTTTTAAAGTACCCTGCAGGGGTACTTTTTTTATTAGAAGGAGGAAATTAATAATGACAAATTCAGAACGCTTACTTATGGAGATAAAAGGTATAGACCTAACTCCTGATGAAATTAATATTTACCTAACAGAAAATTCATTAAATCCAACAGATGAATATATCCCTACTTCAAATACTAATAAACGAAACATTCTTAAATCAGCATTATCTATCCTCGAATCAGTAGCAAACCAACCTGCTTTGATGAAAGATTATAAGCAGGATGATATATCAATATCCCAATTCCATGAGAACCTACAGAATCGTATTGACCAATTAGAAATAAAAATTAGACAGATACCGGATGATGCTAATACCTATCAAGATGGAGCATCTTTTTTTATGATGTTTGCAAATTAAGGAGGTGCGACATTGTTTAATTACTTTCAATTAAATAATCCTAAAGATTTTAAACACCTTCTTAATATGGCAGGACAAGATATTTTAATAAATGGTAAACCTGCTAGAGCATTGATAACTAACACAAATTTAACTGAATCTAAAGATAATAGAAATATCACTACACTTGAAAATATAGAATGTGGCTATTTGATTGATTATGATGATGGGAAATGGCTAGTTATCAGTGAAGTTAGTGGTAAACGATATAATAAATATAAAGGTATTATACAGAAATGCAATAATACTCTAACTGTAAATATTGCAGGAATCCTACATCGTGTGCCTTATGTCGTAACAAACAAGGTTAATCTAAATATTGATGTAACATACTATTTGACTGTTTTAGAAAATGAAATTTATATTTTAGTGGCTAATAACACTATAAATTCTAATATTCAACTTAATGATATTTACAAGATAGGTAGATATAACTATAAGGTAATAAGCATGGATGATATTAGTAGACCTGGATTATTACTTATGAAAATGAAATATTCTGAAGAAGGGCAAGTGCTTCCTAATTATTCCATAACCATCTTGAATGGAGATACTTTAACAACTGACACTGCTACTCCTGTTCAATTAAATGTAGAACAAAAAGATGGTATTACGGTTTTAACTAACCCATTACCAATGGTTTTTACAAGTTCAGATATTTCTATTGCAACGGTTGATTCTACTGGAATGGTTACACCTGTATCAGTCGGTAATGTGACAATAACCGTTTCCTTTGAATCAGATACAACTGTCAATGATTCTATTGTAATTACAGTTGAAGAAGTGGAAGTGCCAGAAACCTATACATTGGAATTGATAGGTGATACTGAGATAAAACAGGGGCAAACTAAAACTTATACCGCTGTAAAGAAAAATAGTTCAGGCGTTGTAGTTGATGGAGCAGAATTTAATTTTACCATTGATCCTGAAACTACTCCTGCTGATAAATATACTTTTACCGTATTAGACGATACTCAATGTACTATTAAATGTAATGGTGCAGGTTACTATATTAATCTCATTGCTACTGATAGAACAGATAATAGTTTGACGGTGAGCAAGCGAATTTGGCTTAAACCTTTATTCTAAACCTATGACCACTTGATTTTTAAATTAGTACACTATATTATTAGAGATACTAAGTAAAAAATCTAGTGGTCAAGATACTTCAATTATTGATGTAATGGGGTATATAGTGATTGGTACTTATATCGCTACGTTGGGGACGTAGAGGCCGCTGGTTCAAATCCAGTCACTCCGACCATTTAAAAAGTAACGAAAAGACGGAATTTAAGTTCCCGTCTTTTTTTATTTTCTGCTCGGTTTTTTTTGATTTGTTAGTAATTATGTTGGCTGCCAACGGCCAACCGGTTTTAGTGTCTACACCTACTTGCATGACCGGGACAGGTTGTTAAAGCATATACCTACAGCCCGTGATATTGTGTAAAGTGAATAAAGAGCCGGAAGATGATTCGGGTTTTTATCCTTTAATGGTATTGAGGCTATTGAAAGGAAATTGTCTTTGCAAGCAGATACCACCGTCTAATGTATAATAATGGCAGAAAGGAAGGTGGTATTGTGCTTAAATTTGAAGTGGGAGAAATACTTGAGATTACGGTTAGTGAGTGTTCATCCCCTAACTGTGTAGTGGTAGATTACGATAGAGAAAGTGGGCTTTTGTATTTCTATGGTATAAGAATCATGAACAATTCTGTCCAGGATTGCATCTGCCAGAGTTGCTTCTCCAATCTTTGCATACCATCCGGCAGGAGAAAACTTTAACAAAGATGCTGTATCTGCTACCTTCTTTCTTTTGCATAGCTGGTCAATAATTAGGAAAAAGGATACATTTGTCAAATATATGAAAGTATAGAGAATTAATGTCGAAGTTATTGAATTAAAATAGCAATCTAATCAGAATGGAATTATTAAACGTCCAATATGTCCTAGTTCTAGCTACCAGTGGTAGCGAACCTTAAGAAAGGCGGTTATATATGAAAAAACATATTATAGCAAAACTGTTGATCCTATTACTATTGTGTATTAGTACTATAGGCTGTGATAAAACATCTTCTAAGAATATTGAGCTAATCAAAGCTGGAAAGTATGAAGAAGCGGCGATATGGTTATACGAAGAAAACATGACACTTTATAACTATTGCCATGCAAAGATTAATTACGATAAGGGTAATTATAGATTGGGCAAATCGTACTTAGATGATATCTTAAATACTTATTCGGGACCTCTAAATGAAGAGGTTATCAGCTATAAACGAGAGATGGAAGATAAGAATGTTGAATTTGGTTTCGATGAAATCCATAACAACAACTATGAAGAAGCTGCACAATGGTTTTATGAATTATCTAAAGAGGATGAAAACATGTTCATGCTTTACAATTATGCGCAAAGTTTACAGTATTACGAAGAAGGGGACTTTGTGATGGCTAAAGCTAATGCTGAAGAATTAGATTCATATACTGGATATGGAGAGCAGGAGGTCAAAGATTATAGAACTAAAACGTTAAATGAAATCACTCCAGAAATTATTGCCGATCAGAGGGCAAAAGAAAAAACAAAAGCCAAATCTGAAGGTGTACGTATTGGAATGACGGAAAGAGAAGTCAGAGAATCCTCATGGGGAGATCCAATAAAAATAAATAGAACTATTACGGAATATGGAACACATGAACAGTGGGTTTATGATAATTATAATTATTTGTATTTTAAAAATGGCATTTTAACCACAATTCAGAACTAGCCCAGAGCTTAAATGTAAACAGGTGCTTATGTGTCGGGGGACGGGGTTATCGACAACATCTGTGATACAAGAGGATCGATATTACCACCATGGGCAGTCTGATGCATAAGTATTTTGCTAGTTACATAACGAAGAAGCAACCACGATGGTTGCTGGTTGTACCGGTTACTAGGCGGCAAGTAGAATTTACGAAAATTATTGACGGTACCGCTACAAGAACACCGTATTTTGGTGAATGGGCGGTACATGTTGCCAC
>JAPXKQ010000106.1:0-7812 GCA_033809995.1 Tissierellaceae bacterium | reverse complement strand
TACCATTGGTAAAATTCAAAGAATACAACAATATAAACGATGTTCTTAAATTTAAAGAGCAAATAATATATGTTGATGACGAAAATAGAGTAGTCTTACCTAAAAATCATTTTTTTATATATGATTTGATAGATTGTCAAGTATACGATATGGATAACAATTACATTGGTAAACTTGTAGAAGTGATGCAAGGAGCTAGTAATGATATCTATGTTGTAAAGGATGACAATCATAAGGAGTATCTAATACCTGCTGTGAAAGAATTTATAGAAGAAGTAAATATTGATAAAAAAACTGTTATTATTAACCCTATTGAAGGAATGATTGAATGAAGTTTGATATATTAACATTATTTCCTGAATTCTTTCAAAGTTTAAATGGATTTAGTATAATTGGAAGGGCAATAGAAAATAATATCGTCCAAATTAATAGTATTAATATAAGGGATTTTTCTAAAGACAAACACAAAAGAGTGGATGATTATCCCTTTGGCGGTGGTCAGGGCATGGTAATGAAGCCTGAACCTATTTTTGATGCGATAAATAGCGTTAAAACTCAAAATTCTAAGGTAATCTACCTATCCCCTCAAGGGAAAAAGTTTAATCAAAATCTTGCAAATAGTCTTTCAAAGGAGGAACACTTGATTCTTCTTTGTGGGCATTATGAGGGTATAGACAATAGGATTATCCAAAATTATATTGATGAAGAAATTTCAATAGGTGATTATGTCTTAACAGGTGGAGAAATACCAGCTCTTGTTTTAATTGATTGTATCACAAGGCTTATTCCAGGGACTTTAAGTAGTGAGGAGTCATTTACTGATGAATCACATTATGATGGATGGTTGGAATACCCACAATATACGAGACCAAGAGAATTTAATGGTTTAAATGTACCGGATGTTCTTTTGGAGGGAAATCATCAAAAAATATATGAATGGCGTAAATATCAATCCATTAAAACTACTTTAGAAAAAAGACCTGATTTAATTAAAAATATTAAATTATCAAAAGATGAGGAGACTATTCTTAGGGATTTAGGAATAGATTAGCATCAAATATTTGTTGTAAATAAGGATTTATTATGCTATAATACCAAAAGTATTGAATAAAGACGGTCCTCTGCGTATATCGCAAGAACGCCTGTGGAGAAGGGAGGAACAGAACATGGATATTATTAAAATGATTGAAGATGAACAATTAAGAAAAGATTTACCTGATTTTAATGTTGGTGATACAGTTCAAGTTCATTACAAGGTTGTAGAAGGAACTCGTGAAAGAATCCAAGTATACGAAGGTACAGTAATAAAAATTCAAGGTGAGGGAGCAAGAGAAACCTTTACTGTAAGAAGATTGTCTTATGGCGTAGGAGTTGAAAGAACATTCCCTATACATTCTCCAAGAATTGAAAAGCTTGTTGTAACAAGAAAAGGTAAAGTAAGAAGAGCTAAACTTTACTACTTAAGAGATAGACAAGGTAAAGCTGCAAAAGTTAAAGAGAAGAGAAATTACTAATAAATGGGGCTATGTAGTCCCATTTTTGTTTTTAAGTGGGTGATTTAATGAATATAAATTGGTATCCAGGACATATGAAAAAGACTAAAGAGTCCATTCAAGGAAATTTAAAATTGGTGGATGTAGTTTTTGAACTTATAGATGCAAGAATTCCTTATAGTAGCCGTAACCCAATAATTGATAGTATAGTTGGCGAAAAGCCTAGAGTCATTATATTAAACAAATCAGATTTAGCTGACCCTAAGGCGAATAGAATTTGGCAGGACTATTTTTCTAAAGGCAATAATCCATCGGTATTATTAGATGCTTTAAGTGGGAGAGGAATTGATAAATTAATTAGTTTATCAAATGACGTAACAGAAGAAAAAAGGCTAGCCTATGAAAAAAGAGGTGTAAAAAACAGACCTACAAGAGCTATGATTATTGGAATTCCTAATGTAGGTAAGTCAACACTGATAAATACTTTATCGAGAAGACGTGGTGCAAAAACTGGAAATAAGCCTGGTGTGACTAAATCAAATCAATGGATAAAAACAAAGGGTAATATAGAACTGCTAGATACCCCTGGTATACTATGGCCTAAATTTGAGGACGAGCATGTAGGGCTAAATTTAGCATTTACTGGGGCAATTAAAGATGAAATACTTGATATAGAGACTCTAGCATTAAGATTTATAGAAAGTATAATTAAAATTTATCCAGATGTTTTGACTAATAGATATGATGTTGCATTGGAAAACAAAACTCCATTGGAAATTATGGAATCCATAGGTCAAAGGCGAGGGTGTATTGTTAAGGGTGGAGAAATAGATTATACTAAAACAAGTAATATTATTTTTGATGATTTTAGAAAAGGTAATATGGGTAATATTACACTTGAATTTCCTAAAGAGTAGGTGATGGATATTGTTAGAGATAGAAAATGAAATTTATGATAATGGATTTTCTAGTGTTGCTTGCATAGATGAGGTAGGACGAGGTTGTTTACTTGGAGATGTTGTTGCTTGTGCGATTATAATGCCTAGAGGGCTTATCATAGATGGGGTAAAAGATTCAAAAAAATTAACCCCTAAAAAAAGAGAATTACTTTATGATATTATATTAGAAAAATGTATAGCCTATGGAATCGGTAGAGTTGATTCTAATGAAGTAGACAGAATAAACATTAAAGAAGCAACAAGGCTTGCAATGAAATTAGCAGTGGAAAATCTGAAAGATAAAAATGAAAATAAGATAATTCCGGATTATCTTTTAATAGATGCTGAAAAGGTATATATTGATAATATAGCACAGACAGGTATAATTAAGGGTGATGATAAATCCCATGGTATAGCTTGTGCCTCCATAATAGCGAAGGTATATAGAGATAATTTATGCTTAGAATGGGACAAGCTATTTCCAGATTACTGTATCAAAAACAATAAGGGATATGGCACAAAGGCACATATAGAGGCAATAAAACAATTTGGTAAAACACCTTTACATAGGAATACGTTTTTAAAGAAGATTTTGGAAGGTTGATTTTAATGTTAGATAATATCACAAAAGGTAAGTCTGGCGAAGAATTGGCTAAGGACTATCTTATTTCTAAAGGTTATAGGATTCTTGCTACAAATTATAGAAATCGAATTGGGGAAATAGATATTATAGCTATGGATAAGGATATACTTGTATTTATCGAGGTTAAAACTAGGACAAGTATATCCTATGGTTATGCTTTTGAAGCGGTTGATACTAGGAAACAGAGAAAAATAATAAATACTTCTTTAGTTTATATTAAATATAAAAATCTTGTAGATACTCAATTAAGATATGACATAATCGAGGTTTATATGACAAAAGATTTTCGAATTAATCATTTAGAAAATGCTTTTTGTCTATAAACATAGGGAAATGTAATATTTTAGCCATTTCCAAGGCAATTAATTTTAAAATAGGAGGACGTTTTATGTATTCCAAAATAAATACTTGTGTATTGCAAGGACTTAAAGGATTTGTTGTTGAAGTTGAGTCAGATTTGTCTAGGGGGTTACCAGTCTTTAATATTGTGGGTTTACCTGATACTGCTATTAAAGAATCTAAGGAAAGAGTTAGAACAGCTATTAAAAATAGTGGATATGAATTTCCTTTAAATCGTATTACAATCAATCTTGCCCCAGCTAATCTAAAAAAAGAAGGTTCACAAATGGACCTGGCTATTGCAATTGGAATACTTATTGCTGATGGATTGGTGAATGATAAAGAAACATCTGAAATTGTATTTTTAGGAGAACTAGCATTGGATGGCTCAATCAATGCTATTGAAGGGGCATTACCTATGGTTATATCAATGAGAGACTATAATATAAAAAAGTGTATAGTTCCTTTTGAAAATAGGGAAGAATGTAGTGTTATTTCTGATATGGAAATTATACCCGTAAAAAACTTAAATGAAGTTGTAGATTATTTAAATGGTGTACTTAATATAGAAGCTTTTGAAAGGTCAAGTTATGAAAATCAAGAGGATGATGAAGAGTTTACAATGGATTTTTCAGATATAAAAGGTCAAGAAAGCTTAAAAAGAGCATTGGAGGTAGCAGCAGCCGGAGCTCATAATCTTCTGATTATTGGTCCACCAGGCTCAGGTAAGACAATGGCTGCTAGAAGACTACCAACGATACTTCCAAAATTATCTTTTGAAGAAGCAATTGAGGTTACTAAGATTTATAGCATTGCAGGATTATTAAAATCAAAATCATTGATAGAGGAAAGACCTTTTAGGGCTCCTCACCACACCGCTTCAGCTATATCCCTAATTGGTGGCGGAAGAATACCAAAACCTGGTGAAGTATCGTTAGCACATAATGGGGTATTATTTTTAGATGAACTTCCAGAATTTCAGAAAAATGTACTTGAGGTATTAAGGCAACCTATAGAAGATGGTGTTGTAAATATATCTCGAGTTAATGCTACAATTACATATCCCGCTAAGTTCATGTTCATCGCTAGTATGAATCCTTGTCCTTGTGGATTTTTAGGAGACCCATTACATGAGTGCACCTGTTCCCAGGGAAGTATAGATAGATATTTGGGAAAGATTAGTAATCCATTATTAGATAGAATAGATATACATATAGAGGTTTTACCAGTAGAGTATAAGGATTTACACAATGATACTAAATCAGAATCGTCTTATGTTATAAGAGAAAGGGTAAAGAGGGCTCGAGAAATACAGCTTGAAAGATACAAAAAAGATAAAATATTTAATAACTCACAAATTTTGACTAAGGATATAAAAAAATATTGCAAATTATCGCCTTCTTCTGAGAAAATAATGAAACAGGCTTTTATGCAATATAAATTTAGTGGAAGAACCTACAATAAATTATTAAAGGTTTCTAGAACTTTAGCAGACTTAGATGGTAAAGAAAATATTGAAGATATTCACGTACTCGAAGCTATAAGATATAGAACTTTAGACAATAAATATTGGGGGTAGCATAATGATAACTGAAAGGGATATATTAATCTTTTTAAATAGTTTAAGTATTGGTAATGGAAATATAATAAAAATAATAGAATACTTTGATGATATTAGAGAAATTTGGACAATAAAAGAAAGTATATTTAAAAAAATACAGATTATAAAACCAGAGATAATTGATAAAATTCTAAACAATAGAAATAATAATTATCTAGGAGACTTAACTAATAGATTAAATTCACTTAATATTGACATAATTACAGTTTTAGATGAGAATTATCCTGAAAGGTTAAAATATATATATGATAAACCTGTAGTATTGTATACAAAGGGAAATTATAGTATAGAAGACAATCTGGCTATAGCAATAGTTGGCTCTAGAAAAGCTACGGCATATGGAAAATGGGCTTGTGAAAAGTTCACAAAGGAATTGGTGAATTTAGGTGTTACAATTGTTAGTGGTCTAGCTATGGGCATAGACTCTGTTGCACACAAGGCAGCCATTGAAGCTGGTGGTAGGACAATAGGTATTTTGGGCAATGGGATAGATGTAGTATATCCTAAAAACAACTTTAGTCTTTATAATGAAGTAGCTAAAAATGGAGTAGTATTTACAGAATTTCCTTTAGGTACACAACCTTTTAACTATAATTTTCCCCAAAGGAATAGGATAATTTCAGGTTTATCCATAGGTGTTATAGTTATTGAAGCAAAAGAAAAGTCAGGGTCTTTAATTACGGCTCATCTTGCACTAGACCAAGGTAAAGAAGTTTTTGCCTTGCCTGGGAATATAAATAGCATATATAGTGGGGGTACAAATAGATTAATTAAAGATGGTGCACGACCTTTACTTGACATAGATGATATAATAGAAGAAATTTATGAATTACAAATTAATATGGATAAAAAGAAAAGGGAATCAATAGATTACCTATCATTAAGTGATACAGAAGTAAGTATAATAAAAATTATAGAAGAGGGACCTGCTCATTGTGATACTATTGCAATGAGAACTGGTATAGAAATTTCTAATGTAATGAGTATACTTACTATATTAGAATTAAAAGGATTAATTAAAGAACTTTCTAATAGAATATTTACTTTATGTTAGAAAGTTGGAGGTGTTTATTTTGGGAAAAAATTTAGTAATAGTAGAGTCACCAGCAAAGGCTAAAACAATAGGAAAGATTTTGGGTAGAAACTACAAGGTTGTAGCATCTGTTGGGCATATACGTGACCTACCAAAAAGTACATTAGGTATAGATATTGAAGATAATTTCAAACCTAAATATATAAATATACGTGGGAAAGGACCACTGATTAAAGAATTAAAAAAAGAAGGAAAAAGTGCTGACAAGGTACTTCTTGCAACTGACCCAGATAGGGAAGGTGAGGCTATATCTTGGCATCTAGCTCATATATTAGATATCAATCCCAATGATAAAGTTAGAGTAGAATTCAATGAGATTACTTCTGAAGCTATTAAAAGCGCTATAAAAAAACCAAGGGCTTTAGATTTTAATTTAATAGATGCACAGCAAGCCAGAAGAATTTTAGATAGGCTAGTAGGATATAAAATAAGCCCTTTGCTTTGGAAAAAGATCAAAAAGGGTCTAAGTGCTGGTAGAGTCCAGTCTGTCGCCGTGAAAATTATTTGTGATAGAGAAGAAGAAATCGACAACTTTATTCCAAAGGAGTATTGGACTATTAAAGCCATGCTTTTAAAAGATAAAGAATCATTTGAAGCAAATTTTGTAGGCAAATACATTAATAATGAAGAGAAAAAAATTGAATTAAATAATGAAAACGAAGTAAATAAGATTTTATCTGAAATAAAGGATAATGAATTTAAGGTTCATGATGTAAAGAGAGGGCAGCGGAAAAGAAAGCCCTACCCTCCATACACGACAAGTACACTGCAACAAGATGCTTCAAAAAAATTGGGTTTTACAACTAAAAAGACTATGATGGTAGCACAACAATTATATGAAGGTATAGATTTAAAAAAAGAAGGTATTATTGGTCTTATAACATATATGAGAACTGACTCCACAAGAATTGCAAAAGAGGCAGTAAGCCTTACTAAGGATTTTATCAAGGAACATTTTGGTGAGGAGTACTCAAATGGCGGTAAGGATTATGTTAATAAATCAAAAAAGGAAACTCAGGATGCCCATGAAGGGATTAGACCAACAAATGTAATGAGAACTCCTGATGCGATTAAAGACTTTTTATCCAAGGATCAATTTAAATTGTATAAATTGATTTGGGACAGATTTGTTGGATCCCAGATGAAAGAGGCATTATATGATACCCTAAGTGTTAATATATTAAATAATGACAATCTATTTAAGGCATCAGGCTCCAAATTAGCTTTCCCAGGATTTTTAAAGGTTTATATCACTGCTGATGAGGAAGTTTCAGATATGAAGATTCCAGAACTCAATGCAGGAGAAGTTTTAAAGTTAAAGGATATTATACCAAAACAAAACTTCACTCAACCTCCAGCAAGATATACAGAAGCTTCATTAATTAAAACATTGGAGGAACAGGGAATAGGTAGACCAAGTACCTATGCTCCAACCATAGCCACAATATTAGCCAGAAATTATGTGACATTGGAAAAGAAACTATTTTATCCAACTGACTTAGGAAAATTGGTAAATGATTTGCTTACGGAATATTTTAACCTTGTGGTTAACGAAGAGTTTACCGCTAGCCTTGAAGAAAAATTGGATGATATTGCAGAGGGAAAATTGACTTGGGTACAAGTAGTAGATGATTTTTATAGTGATTTTAAGGTTGAATTAGAAAAAGCTGAAGAAGAAATTGACA
>JAPXKQ010000105.1:0-8113 GCA_033809995.1 Tissierellaceae bacterium | reverse complement strand
TAATTCTAGGAAGTAAGCTGTTGGAGCCTCTAGAGTTACCTCAAGAGTTTTTTCGTCTAATGCCTTAACAGCTACATCATCTACAGAACCTTCTCCTGTATTATATGCTTCTCCACCTTTAATATAATATAGTTGATAAGCATAGTCAGCAGCTAATTCTGGATCTAAAGCTCTTTTCCAAGTAAACTCAAAGTCTTCTGCAGTAATTGGGTCACCATTTGACCATTTAATACCATCACGTAGTGTGAATGTATAAGTTAAAAAGTCATCTGATAATTTATACTCTTTAGCCATACCAGGCACTAAATGTCCATTTTCATCTAGTTTCATTAGACCTTCAAATGAGTGGTCTAGTACCCATGATTCGTGAGTTCCTTGAGCTAATGCTGGGTCAAGTGAACCTGGTTCACTAGCGTTATTTGCTCTTAGAATTTTTTCTCCCGCTGGTTCTGGCGTTGGTGCAGGCTCTCCTCCTGGTGCAGGCTCTGGAGTTGCAACTGGTGGTGCATCTGCAGGTTTACTACAGCCAGTAAAAACAATTGAAGTAACAAGTAATATGCTAACAAGCACTAAAAGTTTCTTACTCATAAAAAAATTGCCCCCTTTTCATAATTTTTAAAATATTTAATGCTATTTTCATTAGTTTAGCAGATTTAAGTAAAAAATACAAGAAGAAATTGAATAATCTAAAAATTCACAAACCCTAGTAAATTACAATATTTCAAGGGTTTACCCATGCAATCGTTGCCATTAATAGGTAATAGGCAATAGGTAATAGTGGATAATGAATAGTGACAGGGTAGCTGTAATTCCATCACGTGTCGAGTAATCTCCTCGTTTGAAGAACAATTTATTGGACAGCTTATTTAATTATATTAGGAAAGGGGACTAGTTATTCATACAAAAATTAACAAATTACAATTGAAAAACAGCTAAGAACTAAGAGTTAAAAGGCGTAAGCCGTCATCCTGAATATAATGAATGATCCCATGATCTTAAGGATGTTAAGATTCTTCTTTTGTCAGAATGACCCCAGCATTGATTATACTGCCTAAGAGGAGATCTCTTGACTTCGCTTGAGATGACACCAGAGGTGCTTGTCATTTCGACCAACGTGGAGGAATCCACTCTTTTTAATTGTCCATTGTCAACTATCAATTGTCACCTTCACTGTTAGTTGTTAGCTGTTAACTGTTAGCTTGTTCTCCTCTTACCTAATTTTCATTGTTATTTGTTATTTGTGAACTTTGAATTGGCTTCTTCCTTATTCTTCCTACAATTAGTATCAATATCGGAAATAGAATTTGAAATGGTATAGCATAATAGGTATAGTACTTGTTGAATTCATACATTTCCATTACACTATTGTAAAGAACAAATGAGAGACATATCATTAATAATGTAATAGGGGAGACTATCTGCTTATAATCCTTAAGGTTAAATAATTTTGAAATACCCATACTCGTGGCAAATAAGCAGATAGACATCTTTGTATAACATGATACCAAAAATGTAATTGATACAACAACTTCTATACGAGATAGAAAATTCCCTATATTTATGATGCCTATAGCAGTATTAGATGGGAAATATAGATTAGAAATATTTGAAGGACCTAAGATTAAAATATTTCTTATGGTTGCAAGGGTTAGTATAAGTCCTCCTAGAAACAAGCCTAAAAAATAAATTTTGTATGGACTGCTTTTATTCTCTTCTATGGTATGAAAAAGGGTTAAAAATATAACTGTTTCAGCAAAAGGAAAACTAAATAAATCAAATCCACCTTTTAGAACGGGTTTCCAGCCATTATACAGTAGAGGCTCCATATTTTCTAAATTCATCTTAGGTATAGCTAATAACATTGTTGATATAAACATTATGATAAGTAAGGGAAGAATAAATTCTATCACTCTAACCAATACCCCTATGTCCTTTTTCAATGTATATATCAACAATAATCCGATAAATAGAGCAACGAAAAACTGAGGTGTCTCAGGAAAAGAAACCACTTGAATAAATTCAGTAATATTCCTAATAACTAAAGCTCCCAAGTGAAAAAAATACCATATAAATAATAAGCTTGCAATTTTGCCCAATATTTTGCCCAATATATATTCCAATATATCATATAAGCTTTTTCCAGGATAAAGTTGCGTAAGTCTCGCATAGATTAATATTGCTGGTATAGCCATAATTATCCCGAACAAAATACTAATCCATGCATCTTGCTTTGCCCCCCTAGCGTTTCCTATTAATACAGAGCTTCCCATTATAAAATTAGTCACAATGGATATTCCTTGTCTATTTGTTAAAGATTCATTATTCATTAGTTTCCACTCCTATATTCCAGTTATTGAGGATACAAGTTTTATTATAATTGGTGCAGGACTAGGTATTTTTATACCTATACCTATTAAAACAAGGATAATATAAGAAAAAGCCATTATTATAGTATATATCCAAAGGGGTTTATATTCTTTATTTTTATAAAGGGGAATTAAATCTACAAATATTAAAAAAACATATAGCAAGGAATATAATGCAATCATTACCATACTAATCACCCACTTCTATTGGTTTAGAAGTAATTCCACTATTTCTTATGTCTATCTGAGCATTTACCACTACATCCAAATCTTTAAAGATATCATCCCAATCATCTTTGATTGTTTTCCAAAGGTAGGGCATTTCAGCTTTAATCTTGGCTCCAAATCCGAAGATATCTGAATCAAATTCATTTTGAACTTTTTTTATTAAATTGTTAATTTGTTTTTCTAAATATTTTTCTGATTCATTTTTTAATTTTGCCCTGCCATTTTCATCAATATTATTTATAGATGTATCATTTTCTTCAATAGAAACTTCTGTTTTTATAATTATATTCATAGATATATTTTCACCTGAGTATACGGGTTTTATCTTAGTTTTATTTTTAAATATTTCTAGAGTAACTTTATCTTTAGGATTATTTTCAGACATATCTATTGAAAGTAGTCCACCTTTTATTTTATCTCTTATAAAAAGTAAATACTTTGATTCTTCTTCATCTAAAAATCCAACTAACTTTTCCTTTTTAAATACTGCAGTTCCAGATAGTTCTGAAGTTTCTTTATTTTCGATGGTGGTTATACCAATAGTAGGAAGAGTAGGTGATATACCTTCAGCTTCTAAGGCATTTATAAATTCATAGGTTCCTACTTTTGGAGATTTTGATAAGCTTTTATTTGCATCTAGCATAAAACTCATCTCTAGGGCACGTATATCTGTTGTTACACTTTGCTGAGACAACAATTCCTTAGCAGTTTTTTCTCTAGAAATTAATAAATCCAAATCAATTCTTGGTTCATGATCCCTTGAAATCCAATCAACAATTGGGATTATATTTTCCCTTGCAACATCTTGACTTATTATAACGACTTTTGTATGACTAAAATATAACTTTTTTCCTGAAATTTTTATCATATTTCTAATAGCGTCTAATATTGTCTTTCCTCTTGAGTCGATTTTTTTGGAAGTAAGGGTTGTTTTACCCATGGTTTCTTTCACATCTACTAATTCTGTTATTAATAAAAATTCACCGCTATTTTCATCCTTATCTACTGCTAATCCAGATACTATGGCAAGTCTTTCAACTTCTCTATAGTTCCAACAACCAGATAGTAAAAGGATGTTACTAATAATAAGTAGAATTAAAATATACTTTTTACTCATTGTCATTTTCTCCTATTGGTTTTCTTTTAGGATTTTTAGGAGATATTGATCTAGGTCTATATTTCATATACCACCATGGTGTTCTTATGGCTGTGTCTTTTAATTCTTGCAATTTAAATGAATTAATATTGGACATATAAGGAACTCCAAAGGATTGCAAGCTGAATAAATGTACTAGTAAAAATAATACACCAATGTTATAGCCATGAATGCCTAAACCAGAAGCCAGTAGAAGCAAAAGTATTCTACAAATGATGGAAACGCCGGCAATGCTTGGTATCATTAGGCCTGTGACTCCGGATAGACCAACAACAATTATTACTGGGGCACTTACTATCCTTGCTTGAACTGCTGCCTGACCTAGCACTAGAGCACCAACTATACTTAGTGCTTGCCCTATATAGGTAGGCATCCGAGTTCCTGCTTCTCTTAAGATTTCAAAAACCACTAACATAGCCATTAATTCAACTATTGTTGGGAATGGTATATCTTGCCTTGCTGCCGATATACTTAAAACTAGTGGAGTAGGTATTAACTCTTGGTGAAATGTAGCAAATGCCAGATAGAGAGCGGGTATACTGGTTGTAATTAAAAATCCTAATATCCTTAACATTCGGTTAATGGATCCATAATAAAAGTTTGTATAATAATCTTCGTTAGCTTGAAAAGATTCTATAAACATAAATGGAATGGTCATAACAACAGGAGTACCATCAAGGAACAGGGCTATACGACCTTCCATTAGTTTTGCAGCAACAACATCTGGTCTTTCGGTATTCCCAGTAGTTTTAAATGGGGATAGGGGATGATCCTTAATAGTTTCTTGTATGTTGTTTATAGTTAAAGTCCCATCCATATTAAAGGAGTCAAGTCTTTTAAATAATTCATCTACTAATTTTTCATTGGCTATGCCCTCAACATAACATACACATGCCTTTGTACGTGTTTTCTCTCCTAATGTCATAAACCTAAATTTTAGGTCAGGGGACTTTATGGATCTTCTTAGCATCGAGAGGTTTTCCATTATAGATTCTATAAATCCATCCCTAGGTCCTTTTATAATTCTTTCAGAGGGTGGCTCTTCAATTGTCCTTGTTTCCCATCCTACTGTGCTGATAATCAAAAATTTATCAGTTCCCTCAAGGAAAAGTATAGTGCTCCCATTTGTTATTCCATCTATTAGTTGATTTAAGTCTTTTGACTTTATTACATTATTGGCCAATATCACCCGATACTGCAATTCATCAATTGCATCTGAAGTATCTGATTTTTTTTTGAGTCTTGTGTTTTCAACAATTGGAAGGATAATAGTATCATTAATTATGCTATTGTTCACCATTCCATCAGCAAAGATGATACAGCATTTGTATCTATTGTCATATTGATTTTCAAATAACCTAAAAATTAGGGTATCATCATTTTTAAAGATTTCTTTAATTATCTTGATGTTATCTTCTAAAGAAATGGATAAGTTATAATTGTTGAAACCTGACATATTAAATCCCCTTGTATTCTTATTAGAACCTATGAATACTAGTTTTTACTATTGGATGATATATTATTCAGACAATTGACGATTGACAATTAGGTAAAAGGTAAGAGGTAATAGTGAATAGTGAATAGTGAATAGTGAATAGTGAATAGTGAACCTGAAAGATAGACCCGTATAATTGTGCATTGTGAATTGTGAACTGTGAATTGTTATGAATTGTTATTGAAATAACAATATATTTTAAGTATAATATACTAAAATAATAAACTGGTAAGTTTAAGGAGGCGAAGTAATGTCGTATATCGAAAATAAGGGTAAATTGTTGAAAAGTGCGGAAAAAATAGTTTCCATAGCCTCTACAGAAGATAAGAATGACGCATTAAGATTTGTTGCAGAGGCTATTGACAAAGGACGAAATGACATATTAATGGCCAATAAGATTGATATAAAAAATGCAAAAGAAAACAATATGAAGGAAGGACTAGTTGACAGATTATTGTTAGATGATAAAAGAATCGATGGGATTCTTGACGGGATTTATACTGTAATAAAATTACCTGATCCAGTATGGCAATCCAATAGGGTTTGGACATTGGAAAATGGCTTAACTATTTCAAAGATGACCGTTCCATTAGGGGTTATAGGTATAGTATATGAATCAAGACCAAATGTTACAGTAGATGCTTTTAGTCTTGCATTAAAATCAGGGAACTGCATTTTGCTTAGGGGTAGTTCAACTGCTATAAATTCAAATATAGCTTTAGTAAATGCAATTAAAGCAGGTTTGCGAAAAAGCAATATAACAGAAGATGTTGTTCAGTTCATCGAAGATACAGATAGACAGTTGGTTATGGATATGTTGAATGCTACCGAATATATGGACTTAGTAATCCCAAGAGGTGGTAAGGATTTAATTGAATTTGTAATTAAAAATGCATCTGTACCTACATTACAAACAGGTGAGGGTAATTGTCATATATATGTAGATAAATCAGCAGATTTGGAAAAGGCTCTACCTATTGTTATAAATGCAAAAACTCAGAGGGTTGGAGTTTGCAATGCTTGTGAAACATTGCTTGTGCATAAGGATGTTTCTAAGGAATTTTTACCTAGAGTTTATGAAGCTTTAAAGGATAGGGTAGAATTAAGAGGGGACTGTATAAGTAATGAGATTATCCCTATTGTCAAGGCGACTGACGAAGATTGGGCATTAGAATATCTAGATTTTATAATGGCTGTAAAGGTTGTTGAAGATATAGATGAGGCAATAGCTCATATAAATAAATATGGCAGTAAGCACTCAGAAGCAATTATCACGGAGAATTTAACCAATGCTAATAAGTTTCAAAGACAAGTTGATGCTTCTTGCGTATATGTCAATGCTTCAACTAGATTTACAGATGGTGGAGAATTTGGATTTGGCGCTGAAATGGGTATAAGTACTCAAAAGACTCATGCAAGGGGACCAGTTGGCTTGGAACAATTGGTAACATATAAGTATTTGATAATGGGTCAAGGTCAAACAAGAAAGTAGGGATAGCCATGATGGATAAATGTTATATTTGCGATAGTAATAAGATTATTATTAAGATAGGAAGTAGTACCATCACAAGTAGTGATGGTACTGTTGATAAAGATTTTCTTGAAGACCTTGCTTTTCAAGTTAAGACTCTCATGGACCAAGGGAAAAAGGTAATAATAGTGTCCTCTGGTGCAAGAATTGCTGGTGTTAGCACCATAGGCAAATGGTCAAGAAAAGAGGATATCCATTATAAACAAGCTCTATGTGCTATAGGTCAAGTTGAACTAATGGATTCTTATAGGAAAATTTTTATAAATCACGATCTCCATGTTGCACAAATATTATTAACAAGAGATGATTTTGAGGATAAATCTAGAACCCTTAATATTAGAAATTGTTTGTTTACACTATTAGATGAGGGTGTAGTTCCAATAATCAATGAGAATGACACTGTTAGTGTAGATGAAATAAAAATAGGCGACAATGATATGTTAGCGGCTAGATCTACAGTTCTTTGGGGTGGAGATTTACTAATTATTTTAAGTGATATTGAGGGGATTTATGATAAGAACCCTTCTGAAAATGAAGATGCTAAGTTGATTGAGGTAGTAGAAGATATAGATTCCTTAGAAAAGAATATTTCAATTGGAAAGACTAGCTCCTTTGGAACAGGTGGGATTACGACAAAATTAAAGGCAGCAAGATTGGTAAATAGATACGGAACTCCACTTATAGTCGCTAGAGGTAAGAAAAAGAATATATTATTAGATTTAGCTAATGGAGTAGAGAAGGGAACGGTGTTTTTACCAATTAACAAATAACAAATAACAATTAACAAATAACAATTAACAATTAGTGAAGTGAAGAACTAAGAGTGAAGAGTTGAAAACAAGTGAACAACGAACAGTGAACAGTGAACAAAAGAAAGAAGGAGATTCCTCCATTGCAGTCGGAATGACAAACACCGCAGGTGTCATCCTGAAGATGCCCTAACCCGATTTATGATGTATTTTCATAAATCGTTGGTAGGTCATTCGCAATGAATTCCAACTTTATTGTACTCCGTAGGAATCAATTCAGGAGTGCCTTAAAGGCCAAATTCGTGTGACTAGAAGGAACAAACGAATTTGTGAATGAAACTGCGGACGGGCAGTATAAGCGTTACTCTCGAAGGATCTCCTCTTTTAAGACCTGAAAGATAGACCCAGATAATTGTGAATTGTGAACTGTGCATTGTGAATTGGACGCTATTGTGAATTGGACGCTATTGTAAATTAATAATCTAATTTGACAAAAAAATAACAGGGAGTTTTGACTTAAATGTTAACTATAAAATCAATAAAACAATCAGTTTATGACATTATATCCTTTGGTATAGTTGCAAGGAT
>JAPXKQ010000104.1:0-8179 GCA_033809995.1 Tissierellaceae bacterium | reverse complement strand
AATCTAATAATTTTTGATTTTTTCTTTCTGGTCTTTTTCTTGCCATTAGAAAATCCTCCTTTTAAGATAATTATATTTTACCTTAAGAGGAGGATTACTCATACACAAATTATTTCACAGTCTCAATTAAAATACAGCAGTAAGCCTAATATGCCAAGCCTACTGCTGTATAATTAAAATATATCCTCTATCCTATTTTTCCAATACTTTTTATATTCCTCTGATATACTGCCTGAACCCTTTTTATTATATAATATAAGTTGCGTTTGAACTATCTTATCCTTATATTTATACTCTTCTTTGCCTTCAAAAAACCTTTTATAACCTCTAATCTATGTGTTGTAAAATAAAATAGGCCAAAGTTGCAAATGAAATTCCCCACTTTTGCAACAGTAAATTCCCCACAATTGCAAAAAGGCCATTGTAGGCACCACACCAATATAATATCCTTGTAGTTGACACAAATCGATTACAAGGAGGAATGGAGGATGCTAACAATGACCCAGGTACATAATATCAGAAAAATGTACTTTGAGGAAGGTAAAAACATAAGTCAGATTGCAAGAGAAACAGGCCATGACCGCAAAACCGTAAGAAATTATCTTCACAAAAATGATTGGAACAACAAGCCACCATCGGTAGAAAATGGGGCAAAATATCCAAAACTTGAGCCGTACAAGCCCGAAATAGACGAATGGCTCACCGAAGACAAAAAAGCCAAGCGCAAACAAAGACATACGGCAAAACGAGTATATGATCGATTGGTTGCTAAATACAGCAAAGATTTTGATTGTTCTTACAGGACAGTAGCCGGATATGTAGCCGAAAAGAAAAAAGAGATTTTTAATAAAAAAGAAGGCTTCTTGCCATTAGAACATATACCCGGTGAAGCTCAAGTTGATTTTGGAGATGCCGACTTCTATGAAAACGGTAAACACTATAACGGAAAATACTTAAATCTTTCCTTCCCACACAGCAATCAGGGGTATTTACAACTTTTTAAAGGGGAAAATCAAGAGTGTTTATTTGAGGGTTTGAAAACAATATTTAAGCATATAGGGGGAGTACCTACTAGGATATGGTTCGACAATCCCTCTACAGTAGTTTCAAAAGTATTAAAAGATGGAAAGCGTAATCTAACCGAGGACTTTGTTCGATTTATGGAGCATTACCAATTTAACGCAGCCTTTTGCAATGTAAATTCTGGTCATGAGAAAGGAAATGTAGAAGGCAAAGTAGGATACCATCGGCGAAACATGCTGGTCCCGGTTCCTAGATTTAACAATCTCAAAGATTTTAACCTAAAATTACTACTTTTGTGTGATGAGGATGCAAAAAGAGAGCACTATCGAAAGGAAAGAACCATAGAAGAACTACACCAAGAAGACCGAAAAGCATTGTTAAAAGTGCCCACTACCCCCTTTGAAGCCTGCAAATACATAACTGTAAAAACCAACGGCTATGGCAAATTCTCCTTAAACAACGGTCTACATGAATACTCAGTATCACCTAAGTATGCCAAGAGCCGAGTGCTCGTTAAGGTAACAGCCTTTGAAGTAATTTTGCTAGATGAAAGCCACCGTGAAATCGTAAAGCATGAAAGGCTTTACGGGGACAATAAACAACAAAGCATGCAATGGCTTCCATACCTAACACAGCTATCAAGACGTCCCGGAGCACTAAAGTATACAGGCATTTACAAAATGCTACCAGACCCCCTTTGTGAGTATCTAGAAAAATGTAATAAAAATGACAGGGGGAAAATACTTAAGACCATTGCCACATTAACAGAAAAAAGTAGTTTTGAAAAGGCAGTTGAAACAATTACTGAGGCACTTTCCTATACAGCAACGGATACAGATAGCCTGATTAATCTTCATAACAATTTGCATGAAAAGGTGATCCAACTTGATCCAGTAAGACTTCCTTTAGACATTCCAAAACTCAAAAGATATGCACCCGACCTTGCGGCTTATGATACAAGTCTTAGAAAGGAAGGTGTATCAAGATGCTAACTTTGGAAATAGCAGAATGCTGTAAGAAATTGCGTCTTAGCAGTAACATTGCGGATATGTCTGAAAAAATACAGGCAGACAGCCATCAAGAATTCTTGTTAAATCTTCTAAAAACAGAGATTGAGCATCGTAAGGTTAAAAGAAAAGAAAGACTACTTAAAAGTGCGGGGTTTTACACCTTAAAAACCTTTGATAGCTTTCGATTCGATGAAGTTACCTTACCTTCCCAAATTAACATAGAATACCTTAGAAATTGCGAGTTTATTGAAGATAAGACTAATATAGTAATGTATGGTAATGTAGGAACTGGAAAAACACATTTATCTATTGCTCTCGGCGTAGAAGCTTGTAAAAAAGGGATGGAAGTTAAATTTTACAGAACATCGGCTCTAGTTAACAGACTGGCTGAGGCGAAAAAAAGCGGAACTTTATCAGTGTTTATGAAAAAATTAAAGAAAGCAGATCTTCTAATATGCGATGAGTGGGGATATGTTCCCCTAGATCGCATAGGAGCACAACTGTTGTTTGAAGTAATTTCAGAATGCTATGAGATAAAACCTATAATAATCAACACTAATATAGAGTTTTCAAGATGGGTAAATATATTTTATGATGAACAGATGACCGGAGCCATAATTGACAGGATACTGCATCATTGCCAATTATTAACGTTCCCTGGTCCTAGTAATCGGATGAGGGAAGCTGCATTAATGGAGTAGACAAAATTGCAACTATATGTTTGGGGTTTATATAAAAAATTCCCCACCGGTGCCTGGGGAAAAAGTTTTGCAAAAGTGAGGAATTTTGACTTGCAAAAAACACTCTAATCTTATAGTTAACGTCTGAAAAAGATGTACTCTTAGGGTCTACAAATAATATTTTATAGACGCCAGTTTCTTTCTCTTTCAACCAAAATATAAAATCAGGTTTAAATTGTCTATATTTATTCTTCTTCTCATCATAATAAGGTATATATATTTTATCTATGGTCTCATCTATCTTACTAAACATCCACCATTCATACTTATCATCTATATCAACCTTATTAAATCTTATATAACTTTCCAAATCATTAATAAACTCATACTCACTATTTTCTTTGATAATATGTGTGATGTAATCAACTTTAGAATTTTCTGAAGTTATTATAGGTAAATAATAATGTTCAGGTATATATTTTATTCTTATTCCATTAATCTTAACTTCGTTAATTGATTTACTACTTTGCTTTAGATACCTAGATGCCTCCTCCTTCGAAATAAATCCCGCAAGCAGCTTGTCTATTATTTCATCTTCATCAATTTTATTTTCATTAGCTTTTTTAACTTTTTCTATCTCTCTAACTATATCTGCATATTTATCTTTAGATACTTTTATTTTTTTAAAATGTACAATATCTTCATTTTCATCAATTTCTCTAATTTTTAATATCTTATCTTTCATTCTTATATGATTTTTTAACTTATATATTAATATATCTAAATTAGAATAAGTATTCAAATTTGTAAATTCAAAGTTGTTTTTATCTACTAATAATTCTTTAATCTTCTTTAATTCCTTTAAACTTATATCATGTTTAAGGAGTAAATTACTATCGCTATTTTCTATAACATATTGTCTCATTCTTTCATAATCTGACTCTAAAACATGAAATTTAGGTATGTCACCAGCATTAATAAATTCAGTTTCCTTATATTTAGGAACTAAAAGGGTGTATGGTACTTCTGACTTTACAATATTATTTACCTCTACCATTTCTATATCTTCTTCAGTATCCTTTTCCATCGCATCTATTACTTTTTCTAATACATTTTTATCGGTAGCAAATACAAATAGGCTTTCTAATGAATGACCATAAGTTAATAGAGTACTATCTTGTTTAATGGGATTTAATTTTTTTAATACTTCTTCACCTCTAATTTCATCTATTCTCTTTCTTTCCCCCATAATTGGTTGAATTCTAATTCCTCTTCCAAGAGATTGAAGAACAAACTTTTGTGCTTGAGCTTGAGTACCTATGTTAATGTAATTGATTATATTAGGTCTTAAAGAATCCCATCCTTCATAAAAAGCTCTTGAACCCATGAGTATATTTACGTCTTCATATTTATCAATATTTTCGAAATATCTTTTATCTTCATATCTCTCCATTATAGTCAAATGCCCTAAATTATCTTTTATCCATTTTTTCGCTTCCCCAATTCTTACAATGCAAAACGGGCTTATATTCTCAGATGTTTTTAAAAAAAATGCAGCTTCATTTTCATTGTCTTTTGAATAACTTATTTCTATTTCCCCTCTTCCTTGAGAGTTATATACCTGTTCATATATATCATCTATACCAATGCTACTAACCTTGTTTGTATTTACTCCAACATCCCCCATTTTATACATATATTGCCCTTTATTAAATTCATCTATAAGCTCCATTCTTGCTTCCATAAATAGCCCTGTATCACAACCATTCTGACCTATATCCATTATTTCTTTAAAATATAATAATAAATCTGGCTCAGTTTCATATTTAGATTTATTTACTGTATTTACTAAGGTAAGCATCATAGGACTATGATAAACATTTTCTGTATTAGATAACTCTTCATAACACTTTTTCAGGTAAGTTAATGTTATTAGACCCTTTAATACTATCTTTTTTTTATTTCTTATAACTTCATCTTCTTCTAGCTTACCCCTAAAATCATCAAATTCCGATTTAGATACATATATTTTTTTCCCATAACCTGCTTCCAAGAATTTTTTTAAATTAAAATTATAAATTGTAGTTATTTTATCTATTTCATCCGTAAAAGTTGCAGAAAAGTTAAACAGAAAACCATTCTTAGCAAATGCTGAAAAGTATGCCTTCATTTTAGAGTCTCCACTATCCCCTCTATGAGCCTCATCTAATATTACATACCATTTACCATCATTTATTCTCTGAGCATAGTTTAACATCGCATCAGTATCATGACTTTCAATAAAATTATCTGACCTATAATAGTATACAGTTATTTCATTTGAAAAAGACATAGACATCTGCTCTGCGTTAGTCTTTTTACCTTTAAATTCTTTTAAGCTTACTAGTCTAATTTGGGGATTACCTGGGGTTAAATTGAAGTCTTCTAATTCATCTTTCAGTTGATTTAGTAAATCATTTCTAGGTGCTAATAGCATTATATTGCTTTTAGGTATTTCCCCTCTATCCATTAGAATTCCAAGTATTTGAATAAGTTTGATTATTACAAGAGATTTTCCACTAGCAGTTGACATCCAAAAATTCATTCTATTTGTAAATTCCTTAAAACTAATAGTGTCCTCTTCTACACTAAAATATTTTTCATATATTTCAAATACTTCATCTCTAAATCCATATTTACTATCTCTTCTTTTCTGCCCTGCAGCTGATTCAATATCTCCATCATACATAGATTTATATACATCAAACAGCACTGATTTTCTTATATCATTAGTTCCAAGTTTTTCACCTACAGAATAATCTTCTATATCTTCATAATACTTATATAAACCTAATATTGCATATTTCATAGCTTTCTCTTGATAATCAAACAGGGTTCTTTTAAAAGAATATTTTTTAATATTAGGTATTTCCCAACTAGATGGAAGTTCATCAAATTTATTTATGTCAATTATTTTTTCAAACAATATGTTTTTCATTATTCACACCACCAAATTAAAGGTTTTATAAATTTATAATCAATATTATTTAAATCAACCTTTGTTCCATCTTCAAATATAACTTCATCTTCTGTTATTTTCTTAATCCATTTTCCCGTTAGATTAGATAATGTTTCTGGTATGTCAATATTTTCATATAATTTATTTAAATCTACTTTAACATCGTCATCTTGAATTTCCATACAATAATTCAACTTTTCATCTCTTAAAAATACATATTGTTCAAATGAAGATTTGTTTTTATTATATATTAAATGTTCATCATCTTTATATACTAATTTTCTTAATGTATCTTCATATTGTTCTAATTCATAATATTTGAAAAATCCTCCACCTTTCCAATCACTTATATTAGATATACCTCCTTCATCACCAGCTAAAACCTTCTTCATACGTGGTATAACTATTGAATGGTAATGCTCACCTTGTTCAACCCCTATCCACTTTCTTCCTAATTTATGGGCAGTAGATATAGTTGTTCCACTTCCTAAAAAAAAGTCCATAATGATAGAATTTTTGTTAGAAGAAGCTTCAATTATCCTTTGTAATAATTTTTCAGGTTTTTGCGTTTGAAAACCACAATTTTCTTTAGACGAATGCTGTACATTAGTAATATCATTCCATAATTCCGATATCGGAATCCCTTTAGATTCATCTAAATAATATCTGTAATGTTCTGGACGACCTCCACCTGCCTTTCTATATCTTCTTCCATTTTCATCTACATATCTATAGAAAGTTCTTATATATTCTTCGCTTAATGGGGTATACAATGAATTAAATATAGAAGACCTATATGTTTTAGAATAAAAATATATTATTTCTGTTTTTTTAGGGAAATTATAAGCAACATTGCCCTTTGTTCCCGCCATACTTTCCCACACTATTTCATTGTTAAAACACTCTTCACCAAATATAGAGTCTAATAACATTCTTCCTTTATACCCAGAATTATAATCTAAGTGAAGATATATACTCCCTTGCATACTTAATATATCTTTCGCTAAAAACAATCTATTCTCCATTAAAGTCAACCAAGAACTATCTTGATATCCATCTTTGTATGAAAAATCTTTACCAGTATTAAATGGAGGGTCGATATATATTAAATCTACCCTTTGCTCAAATTTAAGTAGTATAGTCCTAAGTGCTTGATAATTTTCACTATGGATTAGCCATCCATCTAAGCCCTTATCTAGGTCATCAAATAATCTCAATATTTCTAACTCATATTCCTTAAAATATTTAGTATCAAAAGGTAAATACTTAAATTTATCATCTAAAACATTATTAATTTTAAACTCTTCACTAACTATCCCTAATTCCTTCCATTCCTTAATCTGTTTGCTTATTCCTTCACTTTCTACAATCATGGTTAAAACCTTTTTTCCACCATCTTTTTCTAAAATCTTATCCTTTGTAATTACATAATTACTATCTAATGCAAATTTAGGTTTATTCCATATTCTTACTAACTCATCTTCAAATTGAGATATAAAATCTATTACATCATAAGCTACATCTTTTAATACTATTAGCTGATTAATTCTCTTTTCATTGAATTTATTGTAACTTCTTTCCCCATCACCAAACATATACTGATAAAGATATACATCAAATCTATCCATTAAAAATTTCTTTGAATTCTTATTTATAAAATAATCCACCTCTGATTGTTTTTCAAAAGTTCTAAATATCTTAAGCAATTCTTCCTCAATTATATTGATTCCCTTATTATTTATTTTCTTTAATATGTCGTTTGTTTTTGTAGTTCTCCCCCTAACTGAATATTCAGGATAAAATATAATTTTCTTTTTATCTTTATTCTCTTCTACTTTACATTCTCTATAAATTATCTCTCTTTTTTCATTATTCTTTTTATGCTCTAATTTTGAAACATCAAAACAATACATAATACCATCTACTTCAAATTCAATATCTTGATACAATATGTCCGTTTTTACATAGTAAAGCATCTGAGTTTTCCAGAACAATGATACATCTTCATTTTCAGAATAAACCTTCTCATATGTATTTTTATTTAATTCATTATAGGTATAATAAATTGAGCCAGTATCTGTAAAATAATCTCTAAAAAAATCATATAGCCTTTCATAAAGTTCTTCTTTAAATTCTGGAAATTCCTTAGTTTTCTCATTAACTACTTTAGTCAATTCTTCTTCTATTATCTCAAAATGTTTAGCCTTCATAGTCATAAGATTTACATATCCAGAATCTCCTTTAATCGGTGTCCCAATATACATATCTTTTAATATCTCATAAAACTTATCTTCATAAGTCACAATACTCACCCTTGCTTTCTAATATATTTTAATTAAAATGGATAGGCTATACTAATTAGGACAATTAAATTCCGAACAATGGTATAATATAAATATAAAACTTTGGGAGGAATTTAAATGGCAAAACGATATGAAGAGGAATTCAAAAAACAAATAGTTGCACTA
>JAPXKQ010000103.1:6279-8276 GCA_033809995.1 Tissierellaceae bacterium | reverse complement strand
AAATATAGGCTCTCAGTTTGTAGACAAAACACGGTTTCCTTCTTTATGGAAACCGTGTTTCTTAATGAACAAATAATAAAACTATATAAATTTGATAAAAGACCATGCATATTAACGCATGGATTGGATGGATTTGGTCCATTTTTCCTGGATCTCCACATCCAATTCGCTATCTTCTTTAAATTCATGCAAGCAGCAATAAGCATCGCCTGCGCCTTAACTTTTTTTAAGCCCCGTAGGGTTGTCCAGCGCATGCCATGCTTCTCTTTCATATCTGCAAATACACGTTCTATTGTTTCCTTTCTCATCTCGTATATTTCTTTATTAATGCTTGTATGCCTTAAATGCTCGACTTCCTCCATATAATTTTCCCATATATGACGGGTAACAACTTTAGTATGGTTTTTGCTATTTGTGCATTTGTTTATATCTGGGCAATTTATACATATTTTAGGATCTGATTTATACTCTCTATAGCCATCCCTATTGGTTGTACTATACTTTAATATTTGATTGTTTGGGCATATGTAACAGTCATAGTATTCATCATATACATATTCATGTTTTCTAAAAAATTCTTTCTTACCCCTAGGTCTTGTATAGGGCATTACTGGCCTAATTTCTTGATCTATTAACAATTTAGCTATATACGGAACTTTATATCCAGCATCTACTGCTACATACTTTGGTTTGCCTAAGTTTCTTTTAACCTTATCTAATATTGTTTTAAACATTGCACTATCATGGACATTAGCAGCAGTTACGTCTATTCCAAGTATAAACCCGTTCTTATCACAAGCTGTGTGGAAAGAATATGCGTAGCATTTTTCCTTCTCACTTTTATATAACATTCCACTATCTGGGTCGGTTTTACTTATCTTTACTTCCTTGTATTCTGTTTTTTTTTGCTCATATCAAGGGGCTTCTTGCCATGTACTTCTCTATCTTCATTTATTTCTTTGTCTAGTAATTCTTGGTAGCTACGCATTTTCTTTTCTAATTTAACTTTATTGTGCTTCTTCTTATTGGCATTAGCTTTTACGTGGGTAGAATCTATGAAGACTGCATCTGTATCTATGAATCCTGCATCTATTGCTTGTTCCAGGATACGCATAAATATTTTTTCAAATACGTCTGTATCTTTAAATCTTCTAACATAGTTCTTTCCAAATGTAGTAAAGTGGGGTATCTTATCATGTAGACCATATCCTAGAAACCAGCGATAGGCTACATTAGTTTCTATTTCAGTTATAGTTTGCCTCATTGATTTTATCCCAAAGATATATTGGATGAAAACAATTTTAAATAAAACTACAGGGTCTATACTTGGTCTGCCGGTTTCAGTACTATACATGTCCTTTACTAAATCATAGATAAAGCTAAAATCTATGCAAGCATCAAGTTTTCTAACTAAATGATCTTTTGGGACCAATTGGTCAATAGATATGATTTCAACTTGATTTCTTTTATCAGATTTATTTATCGTTAGCATAACAACACCTCATTTAAAAATATATTATATATTATATATTCTACAAAAAGGCAGAAAATCCTTTTTGCTTTCAAGGATTTTCTGCTTTTTTATAAAAAATTTATACTTTGTCTTCAGTCTGAATCAACCCAATTTAAATTGGGTTGATTTATACCTTATTAATAAATATAATAACGTTAAGTAAATAAATGTAAGAGAAGAGAGATAATACAAAATAGCTTATAGTAACATTAAACATCATAGCTATTTACTAAATTTGATGTATGAAAATAATATTCTTATCACTGACTAGGGTTATTTGTTAGAATTGAAGGCTGTCAAGGTCATGAGGCTTTTATCTTTAAAACTTGATGAGTGAGTGGATTTAAATTTAGGTGTCATTATATTTGATGATACCCGTTAAGGCTTTGTAAACTAAATATGAAAAAATATCACAATGTTTTATAGAATTGCTCCAAATTGCTTTAAATTTCGCCTTGACAATTATAAAAGTCCGCCTTGAGAT
>JAPXKQ010000103.1:0-6269 GCA_033809995.1 Tissierellaceae bacterium | reverse complement strand
GACATTTAACTGGTACACTTTTTTGCATGAGGACTTCATCCTTTCTAGGAGGTATTTGTTTCTTTGCAAAAACATTGTACCACAGAGGATTGGAGTCCTCAATTTTCATTTAAGTTTACAGAGCGCCCGTTAACTTTAGGAGGTGAGATGATGAAAAGAATCAGAAAACCCATAATAAAAAAGGTTAGCTTAAATGCCCATCCAAGAGTAGATTAAAAAGATCACAGGAGTTAAATCTCCTGTGATTTATTCTAAAACATAGAAAGGGGTTTATTATGAGATCTAGGTTTTTGTTGAGAAAAGAAAATTTTGGTGGATTGTTATATGATAGGGATAATTTTGAATTCTATTTTATAGATATGTTTGGTTTTGATATAATTTTTAACATTGCTCAGATGGGTATTCAAAAAACAATATTGATTTATGACAATATCGAGAGAAATAATGTTGTTGAATATATTAAAGAATTAAGCAAAATGGGTCTAATTAAAGATAATAAAATTAATGCTGATATTATAATAAATAAGCCAACTGAAAAATCTTTATCTGCACCAATAAAAGCATATTTAACTATTACTGATATTTGTAATTTAAGATGTGAACATTGTTTTGGGGATTTTGGACAAGGTAGTGAAATGAGTATGGAACAAATAGAATATGTGATAATGCAATTAAAAGAATTAGGGGTACCCCAAATAAGTATTACTGGAGGAGAACCTTTATGTCATCCAAGAATATATGAAATAATTGAATTAATAATAGAAGAAAATTTTACAATACAGATAACCACCAATGGTTTACTTATAAATGATAAATTTGTAAATGCATTATCTAAATACAGCAATCAATGTTTTAGAGCTTCAATTTCATTAGATGGAATAGAAGAGGCACATGATATGATTAGGGGAAAAGGCAATTTTTCAAGAGTCATGGATAAGATCAGGTATTTGCAGCATAATAATTTTAATTTTGGTGTCAATACAGTAATAAATAATTATAATATAGATACTATAGAGCAATATTTAGATATGCTGTTAGAAAACAAAATCACCAATGTTTCTTTTTCATTAGTAATGCCAACAGGAAGGGCAGGTAAAGGGCAAATTAATCTGATTAAATTAGATGATAGTCATTGGAAGGATAAAATTGTTAAGGTAAAGAAAAGTATACAGGAATTTGCAAAGAAAACTTCATTATCTCAATATGCATTCGGTAAGGTTGTTACTCCAGATGGAGAATTTATTTTGGAACATGACGAGATTCGTACTAAATTAGGATTAAAGAGATGTGCAGCTGGTTCGTATATTGTAACTATATCATCAAATGGTGATTTGTTTCCATGTGTGCATTTAAAAGAATTTTTTGATAGAAGAAATATTTTTTCGGAGTCCATTTTTGATAAACATTTTAAGGAAATATGGGATTCTAATGAGCAATTTGTATTTATGAGAAATCTTGAGGCTGGGGATAGTTGCATATCTTGTGAATCGTACATAAATGGATTATGTGTTGGAGGTTGCCCTGCTATTTCTGACATATATACTTACAATGTATTCGATAATGACCCTTATTGTCCAAAGTGGGAGATTAAATAACATATTTTGAAAGTTAATCATGAGAAATGGTGCGAAATTTTCTATAATAGAATGACTTTATTAAACACTTGTTTTTAATGAAAAAATTGAAGAGAGGTTGTTTATGTTGCATTTGAATTATTAACCAAAATTAAGGTTTCGATCTGTTATTTATATTTATAAAGTGTATAGAAATGTAAGGAGGCTCCCATGATAGAAGTAGATAATATCACAAAAACTTTTGTAATTCCTGTCAAAAGAGATGACGGATTTTTTAAAAGTCTCGTCAGTAGAGAATATATTTACAAAGAAGCTGTTAAAGGCATTAGTTTCTTTGTGAATAAGGGAGAATTGGTTGGCTATATTGGTTTAAATGGTGCTGGGAAATCTACGACAATAAAGATGTTATGTGGGATATTAAATCCTGATACAGGCAGTATAAGGGTAAATGGGATTAATCCTTTTAAAAATAGAAGGGAGAATAACATGAATATTGGAGTAGTGTTTGGGCAACGGGGGCAGTTATGGAGGGACTTGCCAGTTCAAGATTCCTTTATTTTATTAAAGAAAATCTATAATGTAGCAGATGAAGATTATAAAAGAAGAATTCAATTTTTAGACAATATGCTAGATATAGGAGAACTTATGAAAATTCCAGTGAGGAAGCTAAGTTTAGGTCAACGCATGAGATGTGAGTTTGCTGGAAGTCTTATTCATTGGCCAGATGTAATTTATCTAGATGAACCTACCATAGGATTGGATATATTAACTAAAAAGAGAGTGTTATCATTTGTCAAAGAATTGAATGAACAATATCAAAAGACTATAATATTTACTGCTCACAATATGCATGACATTGAAGATTTATGTGATAGAGTAATATTGATAGATAAAGGACTAATTATGTATGATGGCAAAATTCAAGAATTAAAGGCATCTTATAATAAACAAAAAGTATTATCTATAACATTTAGAAATGTTATAGAACTTGACAAACAAAATCTGTTAGAAATAGTTGAAAGGTTTGGGCAGATTAAAGATATCCATAATAATAATTTAATTCTACATATTGAAGATGGAGGAATAGATAATATAAGACATGTTTTAGATAAAATGAATGAGATTTGTGTAATTACAGATTATAGTATATCTTCTTTTAAATTTGAGGATATAATAGAAAATATTTATCTACAAGAATCAAAATGAGGAGTGGATTAGGTGGGTAGGCTAGGTTTATCAAAATACTTTGAATGGTTAAAAATTGGAATAAAAATTCAGATATTTGATAGAGGGATTATTTTAGAAAATATATTTAGTCTAATCTCCCAAATTTTTTTATCCTATTTTTTATGGAAAGGAATATATGGGGGGAGAGATATATTAAATGGACGGACTTTTTCTCAAATGATTAATTATATAGTTCTAAGCGTAGGAATATCTAATATCTTCATATATCCCAATATCTATTTTATGTCGATTGATATAAGATCAGGCAATATAGCCTATACCTTGCTTAAGCCATTAGACTATCAAATGCAATTTTTATTTAAGAATATAGGAATTATAATTCCTATGTCAATGATATCACTTTTTTCAGTTTTGCTATTTCGAATATTTGTATTGCCGCTAGATGGTCCAGTTAATTTTGTCTACTTTATTATTAGTATATTCTTGTCTGCTTTGACCGTAATAACATTCGATTTTGTTTTAGGTGTGATTTGTTTTTGGACTGAAAACAGTTGGGGAATCAACACTTTTAAATTCACTATAATATCTTTTTTTTCGGGCAAGTTAATACCTCTTGATTTCTTTCCTGAATATCTTAAATACATATCTATTAACATATTACCTTTTTCAGGGATAATTTTTACTCCAATAGATATTTATCAAAATTATTGGAGTATTAACTATTTTTTAATGTATTTAATACGCCAGGCTGGGTGGATTGTCTTGTTTATATTATTAGGAAGGTATTTGTTTAATTTGGCAAGAAAACAAGTTTTTATAAATGGGGGGTAAAATTTGAAAATTTTTCTGTATTATATATCTATTATAATTACTTTTATCAAATTTAATATAAAAAGGCTTTCAGAATATAAAGTTGACTTTTATTTAGGAATATTCTGTATATTGCTTACCCAATCTTTAAATTTGAGTTTCTTTTATCTAATATTTGAGGCGGTACCAGAAATAAGTGGTTGGAACCTATATGAAGTTTTATTAGTATATGGGTTTTATACTCTTAATTATGGATTTTTCATGTTTTTATTTGGTAACCTTAGGAGCCTTAAAGGTTATTTATTTTCAGGTGAATTTGAGACTATGCTTATAAGACCAATTCCACCAATTTTTCATATTATGATATCAGGCTTTGACGAAAGATCTATATTTCAGACAATATTAGGATTTATTATTATACTGTACTCATTTTTAAACCTGAATATTGCAATTAATTTTACCACTATCGGATATGTTATTGTATTTATGATTTTGGGTAGTTTAATTTTTGGTGGTATAGCAATTATTGCTGAAACTATTTTATTCTATACTAGATATAGTTTTACACCAATAGATAGCATTTTTTTTCTAGCCCAGTTTGTTAAATATCCAATGTCTATATTTGGTACAGTATTAAAGAAAATTCTAACTTTTGTGATACCATTAGGATTTCTGAGTTATTATCCTTCAAACTTTTTTTTGAATAAGGTTAATATAGGATTTAATGTATTTCTAGTAGAAGGAATTATCTTGTGTGTTTTAGCTATTATATCAAAAAAATTTTTTGATAGAGGATTGAAGAAGTATGAAGGTAACGGTAATTAATGTGGAGGAATCTTCATTGGCTATTTACAATGTTTTTAATGCTAAAGAATAATAGTGGTATTTCAACAATGGATTTATGGAAGGTAGAAAATATTTGTAATGAAAAAAAGATTGTATATGGATTAATGTGTTTGGCAATATGAAAATACAATTTTTGGCCATTTAAAATGCAATTTTACAATGCAATTGTCAGCATAGTTTTTAATTTGCTATACGATAACTTTTCCCTGTAGATATTAGCATGTGTGAGTGATATACTAGCCTATCGACTATTACAACTATCGGCTTTTTATCAAATAAAAAGCTTTTCTATTGATGTTTTATGGGGGAATGGCATTCTTAGTCTTAAGGCATTTTTCAAGTAGCTTGTGATTATATGTGTCTAAGTTTGTAATTATAGGTTCAGGAACTAACATGTTTCTGGATATATGTTATCATTATGTTCCGCTGTTTTTATACAGAACTTCATAATTTCTAATTTTTCTCAATAGTTTCCATCTTCTCCGTTATAAGTATCATATTCATTAGTATCCTTAATTCTATAGAATTATAGAGAAAGGATTTATAATTAGAAAGTGAAAATTCTGGTGTAGCCATTTTTAAGGTCTCAATTAATTTACCCATAGTTTCGTTGGGTTTGTCGTGGATAGATTCTGTCAACGTTTCAATGCTTATCCTGTTTGATTTGAAATATTATGCTGGGTTAATTTTAAACGCCTTCTCATACTCTGTATGTTTTTGGCAAATTCATATAGATTGTAATACAATCATCTCACTCTTAAAGGTAAAAGTTGGGGAGTTTTAATTTTGTTAAATATAAATGGATTAGAGATAAAATATGTTTATACTCTATTAATAATATAGCATATTTATACTAATTTTTATTAATTTTGGTGCTAATTATAAGAAATGCAGATGCTAAACTAAATATGTACCAGTAAAGAAGAGCTGCTAATGAAAAAGTGTACCACCTTTACCAACTCTTCCCGTATAATATAGTTGAGCAAACAAAACATACGGGAGGTATATGAGGTGATAAAGGTGGCTATATATGATACTATCAGAGAATTGTATTTTAATAAAGGGCTTTCTAAAAGAGAAATTGCAAAAAGATTAATGATACACAGAAATACTGTAACTAGAGCCATTGAAAGGGAAGATAATAAATATTTACTTACAGTAGAAAAAGAAAAGCCTGTTAATGGTGAATTCATTGAAAGAATTAAGGTAATGGTTCTGGAAAACAAGGCCAAAGGAAAGAAAGAAAGGTTAACGAAAACTAGAATGCACCAACTTCTTCAAGAAGAAGGGTATAAAGGCTCCTACTCAGCTTTTACCCATCAAGTTAGGATTATTGAGGAAGAGTTAGGTGTAAACCAAAAGGAAGCTCATGTAAAGCTAGATTATGGTAATGGTGTGCTTCAGGTAGACTTTGGTGAAATGATTGTTATGGATGAAGGATATCCAAGAAAAGTAATGGTCTTTTGTGCCAAACTATCTAAGGAAAAGGTAGAATTTGTACAAGCATACCCACGACAAAGCACAGAAATTTTCTTTGACGGATTGATTAGGGCCTTTGACTTTTATGGTGGAATACCAAGAAAGATAATATTTGACAATCTTAAACCAGCTGTTAAAGAGGTATTATCCGGTAGTGAAAGAATTCTTCAAGATGAGTTTTTAAGATTTAAATCCTTCTACTGCTTTGAAGCAGAATTTTGTGGCCCCGGGAAAGGTAACGAAAAAGGTCTTGTTGAGAACCTGGTAAAGTATGTAAGGAATAATTACTTCCTGCCCTATATTGACTTTAAAGGCTTTGATAAGTTAAATGAAAAACTATACGCTGAATGCTGGGACAAGATGCATACTAAA
>JAPXKQ010000102.1:0-8400 GCA_033809995.1 Tissierellaceae bacterium | reverse complement strand
AGCTAGAGTAATTAATTTTATATTTTCTTTCCCCCCACTTTCGAAAAATTGTTCAAGTATTTCTATTGATGGGGTTAGACAGTACTCTTCTTTTTGCATACCTTTAAACTCTTTATTGATAAAAGGACCTTCTAAATGAAATCCTAATATATCTGCGCCTTTTTGTGAAGAGTAATCTTTTATGGATTTTTTACCTTCTTTTAATTGTCCATTGATAGTTTTTAAGTCATCAGTTCCAGTAGTAGGTAAAAATGATGTAACCCCTACCTTTACCAACTCCTTAGACATATTTTCCAAAGATTTTTTAGTACCTTCATGAGTAAATGATCCTGTAGCCCACCCATGAATATGAATATCAATAAATCCTGGTACTATTAGATATTCTTTATAATCCATAAAGTTTTCACTTACATCATTAAAAATTCCTTTAAACTTACCTTCTTCTATCTTTAAATAGCCTTTTTTAAAACCTTGGGGTGTATATATTCTCTCAGAATAAATATACATAAACACACCTCCCTATTTTAAATACCAATAATCCTTATTAACTTCCATTAAATCATCTAAAACTGCTTTAGCCTTGTCTGGATTCACTACTGCACGATTGATAGTAAGTGCTTCTAATGCCTTTTTATAACTAGATTCTAAACAAGATTCTACAGTTAATTTTTCATAAGCGTATTGTCCTTCAATTAAACCTTTATAAAATGTCTCTATTTCACCATATGGATATAATTCTGCTCCGTTTTTTGATAACTCACCTGCTACTTCAATGAATGCATCATCTGGTAAGTTTGATATTATCCCTTTATTTCTGCCCATAACTATAAAAACTTTTTTCAAGTCAAAAGCAATAGATTCAGCTACTTCTACCATCATATTTCCATGAACTTCTCCTATCAATAGTGGTATATTATCTAAAGACTGTTGTTCCTTGGCTAAGGCACATAACTCCAATACTTGTTTTTCGCGACCTTGCGTTGCTTCATCTGCTCTTGTAAACTCTGGATTACTAGCCTTTACTAATTCATCCCCATAAAAATAATACTGTAAATAGGTATTTGGTAGATAATCAGGAAAATGAGATAACATTCTATTTACATTTTTGTAGGTATCTAACCATGACTTATCTCTTTGTTCTGCATTGTATGGCTTGAATTCGTGTTCTAATAGATAATTTTTTAGTTTTGGAAGTAAATCTTCTCCTGTTGGAGTATATATAAGCTTAGTGAACCATCCAAAATGATTAAGTCCAAAATATCTAGGTTCAATATCGTACATATCTACCTCTAAAATTTTGGCAAAGGATTTAATCATTGAATATGGTTGGTCGCATATATTCATTATCTTCTTATCATCAGGAAATACCTTGTCTAAAGCTAATCCTACAATAGCTGCTGGATTGGTGTAGTTTAGTATCCAAGCATCTTTATTATATTCTCTTATTTTATTTACCATATGAATCATAGGCTTGATAGATCTCATACCATAGGCAAATCCACCTGGTCCACAAGTTTCTTGACCAATCAAACCATGTTTAAGAGGAATCTTTTCATCGTAGCTTCTCATTTTAAAGCCACCAACTCTCATCTGTACAAAGGCATAATCCATATCTTGATAAGCTTGTTCCTCATCATCTGTAAAAATCAATTCCACATCTGGGCAATACTTTTCCATAGTGAGTCTAATATAATCCTTTTGTATATTTATTCTATTTTTATCTATATCAAATAAAATTAATTTCTTTAATGGAAATCTTTCTTTATAATTAATTAAGCTGCCAATTAATGCTGGTGTTCTAGTGCTGCCAGCCCCTACTATTGTAACAGTTAAAGCATTTCTACCCATACAAATCACTCCTTATCTGTCAATTCAATATATGAAATCAATATTTGAACTAAAGTATGCAATCCAATCCTTGAAATTAAGTCGTTGTATTTTGTTGATGTGTCATCTGCAAAGCAAAACATATTGTAATTTGCAATTCTTTGCAATGAATTATTGGTAAATGATGTAAGTGCTATTACATCTACGCCTCTTGCTCTTGCAGTTTTTGTTAGAGTAAGGATTCTCTCTGTTTCACCAGATAAGGACATCACTATAACACACTCATCAATAGCTAGAGAATTACCTAATACATCTATTATATTGGGATCTTCTATCAAAATCGCTTTTATGCCTAGTAGAGCGAGCCTAGAACACAATAGATTTGCTATTGGTTCAGAAGCTCCTCTACCTACAACATAAACTATCCTTGATGTTAATATTTTTTTAACAACTTTATTGATATTTTCCTTACTTTGCAAGGACAATGTTTTGACAACTTCGTTCTGAATGCTAACTAATATATCTTCATAACTTATATTTAATTTATCTTTTTCTTTTTGTTGTAAATAATCCTTCACATAATATCTAAGTTCACTATACCCCTCAAAACCAAGCTTTTTAGACAGATTGATAATAGAAGTTTTAGATACATAAAGAATATCTGCTATTTCACTAGCAGGTGAATCTTGTATCTTATTAGGATTATTCATTATATATTCTACTATTTTCTTTTCAAGATCGGTTAATTCATCATATCTCTCTGTCAATTTGCTTAGTTTCAATTTTTATGCCAACTCCCCTTTTAGTTCTTTATCAACTGCATTTTTAACAAACTCAACATTCGGACCAAAAACTATGTGAATATGATTTTTAGCTGGAAAAAATATTCCAGATGTTCCTGATTGCTTTAATCTTTCTTTATCTACAATGTGCATATCCTTTAAATCGATTCTTAATCTAGTAACACAGTTTTCTACACTAAGAATATTAGCCCTTCCACCTATAGCTTCTATTACAATAGTAGCAATCTCATCATATCTTTTTTCTTTTATCAGTGTATTATGTTCTAGTTCATCCTCTTCACGACCTGGTGTTGGTATATTCCATTTCTTAATCGCCCAACTAAAGGAATAATATGTTATTATAGCTAATGGAATACCTACTATCAACAGATTATACCATTTTGTGTTTTCGTACATAAGACCAAATATGGCAAAATCAAATATTGTTCCCCTAATATATCCCACCCCTGTTTTTAAAGCTGCCAATGCCACAGCACCAGATGCAGCTAAGAAAACATACCAGACATAAAGTAATGGAGCAATAAATAAAAATGAGAATTCCATTGGCTCTGTAATATTACCTAAGAATGGTGTTAAAACCATAGTAAGAATAATACCTTTTACAAATTTCTTGTTTTTATGAAATGAAGTTCTATACATTGCAAGTCCAATGGCTGGAATCATAAACAATGTAACCAACATTTGGTTTTGAGCCATGAACCTAGTTAAATCAGGAACCATATTCCAAGCTTCATGAGTTGGTCCTAAGTCAAACAAAATCTTATTAAGTGCTGGTAATACTCCTACAAAAGTTTCTCCTGCTATTACATACGTTCCACCAGCAGGTGTAAATCTAAGCATAGCACTCCATACATGGTGAAGTCCAAAAGGTATCAACAATCTTACCATAACTATATTTAAAAATACTCCTACATATCCACTTAATATAAGTGATGACATAGAGATTAATCCCTTTGTAATAAATTGCCAGAAGAATGGAATAATCAATCCAACAATAATCGTAGCTGCTATGGTTACTATTGGTACAAATTTCTTCCCGCTAAAAAATGCGAAGGCAATAGGTAATTCAAGTTCATGATATTTATCAGTTAGCCATGCTGATAATAAACCACTAATTATACCGCCTAGCACATCTATTCTTAAGGTTTGTATCCCTAAAATCATACCTTGTCCAACTTGTGCCATTTCTTCTGGAGAAGCTAAGTTTCCTGTTGCTTTTAGCCAAACATTAATTGTTGCGTTTAAAATTAAGTAGGAAATAATTGATGAGAAAACTGCAATTCCTTTTTCTTTCTTAGAAACTCCATAAGCAACCCCCATTGCAAATAATACTGGAATGTTGCTAAAGATTATATTTGCAATATCTCTTAAGCCAATTAAAATCATTTGTAAAGTTTTGTTCCCTAGGAAAGGAACTCTTTCAATCATATAACCTTGAACTAAAGCTCCAGTAAGTCCCAGTACCATACCAACAGGTGCCATAACAGCGATAGGTAATAGCAATGAACGCCCAAATCTTTGAATATTTTCACTAAACTTTCTACGTTTTGACAAATGGCTCACTCCTTTTCAAAATTGTTGAAAGCGCTTTCAGTATTACCTTATTATATCTGCGATAATAAAGCAATATTTGGTAACCATTTAAGTCTGTGACCACGCAATTGTACCTTGGTCGTTTTTTATGACCAAGGTAATTTATTAAATATATTTACTTCCTTCTCTAACACTCAAATTTGACAATTTATTATTTTCTATGAAATCTCTAACCCATTCCTTATTTGTCTTTGAATATTCTCTTAGTGCCCAACCTATTGCTTTATTTATAAAGAACTCGTTCCTTTGAGAATTAGCTAGTATGGCTTTTCCCAGAAATCCTGTATCTGTTTTTTCTTTATATCCTAGTTGGAAAATGATAGATACTCTATTTAGCCAAATATTATCTGAATATATCCATTTAGCCACTATATCATCTTTAACTTCAGAATACCTTGCACAAATTTGACCAACAATTGGAGCGATAGAATCCACACTATCCCACCACGACTTTAATACAATTAGTTTTTCAATATTACCC
This sequence comes from Tissierellaceae bacterium, assembly GCA_033809995.1. Taxonomy (GTDB): domain Bacteria; phylum Bacillota; class Clostridia; order Tissierellales; family Tissierellaceae; genus Paratissierella. The sequence goes on along the minus strand of JAPXKQ010000102.1, from coordinate 3,696 downwards.
ATATCGTCTGGTGTTAATAGAGAGTCCACTCTATCTAAATATCCTATTGCTAAATATTGAAATTCTCTTTCAGGTAAATCATAACACTTAAATATAAAATCCCAATCAATCCCTTTGTCTTTTTTCTTTTCATTAAAAAAGTCCTTAGCCAATACTCTTCGTTCAGGTGTCTTAAGTCCTAAAAAAGGAAAGTTGTTTTTCATATATTTTGCCATAGGTTCTGCTTGTATATCGTTTCTGTTGTCATAAAATACCTTTATTATATCCACAGTTTCATCCCCTGTTCATTATTATTCAAAGAATCCAACTCACTAATGCCACAATACCCCCTGCACCCAACATAAATATAGTAAATCGATAACTATCAGCTACACTCTCTATTGCCATCTTATGGTTATTATATTCCCACTCATTAGATATCCCTCCCTGACGATACAACGTATCTCTAGATACCGAGTTGCTTCCTAAAGCTGCCAAACCTCCTATTGATATCAATCCTAGTGCCATATATCCAGTTATATTTTTTAAACTCATCTCAACTTTTAAACTAATAATAAATGAAATTAATAAGGCTATTGCAGCTACGATAAACATTTTAAGAAGATACTTTATAAGAGCTTTAGCATAATTCTTTCTCATTTCCATTAAAACCCTCCTTAGTTATTCATTCACCACAAAATCAAAAACAGCATTACTAACTCTTTCTAAATAGTCAAAATCAACATCTTCTACAGTATCTTGTTTTGTATGAATGTATTTTAACTCTCCCTGCCCAATGGTTATTCCAGGGTAGTCCCTTGTAGCAAAGGAGTGATTGTCACTAAGACCATAATATCCATCCATATACTCAAGGTTGTATTTATCAAGATATGGTTTTAATGATTTAATTAATTCATCATTTATCTCAAAGCTATCATCTAAATAAATTGCCCCTGCTGTTTTTGATCCAACGCAGTCAATATTGATATTGATTATTTCATCATATTGCCCAGCATAGTCCTTTACAAATTCAAAACTTCCTATCAATCCGTCTTCCTCAGCATTAAATGCGGCAATAATAATATCTTTATCAAAAGTTGTATCTTTTGATTTTTCTTTTAGTCTCTCGGCTAAATCTAATAAAACTGCCGTCCCTGAAGCGTTATCAATAGCACCTTTGTATATAGAATTCCCCATTTTACCTACATGGTCAAAATGTGCGGATAAAACTATTGCTTTCTTTTTATCTTTACCTTCAATTAATCCTACTACATTATTTGGTTTTATATCCTTACTTGAATGTAAAGCAGAAACATATAATGCTTTTGCATTATCTTCAAACATCTTGTTATAAATTTTGGGGCTAACTTCAAATACATAAAATATACTGGAATTAAAGGAAGGATTCCCAAAGTTATCTCCTTGTATGATTATTCCCTTTGCTTTTCCAAATACATTTTCTAAAGAGCCTTTTGCTAAAACTATTTTTTCTGATATATCCTCATCATTTACATCTGTTGTAATTGGAATCATAATTTCTTCATTGTTATCATTTCTTACGATTGTTCTATAAACATAATCTTTTCCTAGCTCCAATACTTCCTTTTCACCATTTTCATATTCAATAGTTAATGTATGTTTTTGCTCATCAGGGACATAAGTTGAAATAACAAATTCTTGTAAATAACCCTCATCAAAAAAAGGCTTTAAATCCATTTCCTTGAATTTATTTTCTATAAGTTCTGTTGTTTTTTCATTGCCGATAGTACCAGCTTTTCGTCCTTCAAATTCGTCTGATGTTAATATTTCAATTGTGGTTTCTAAGTTACTTATTTCTGTAGTTTCTGTTGGTTCTAAGCCTTCAACATTTACTTTAGGTGTACAACCTACCAACAAAATTATTAATGTAATTGCTAGAATTAAATATCTTTTGTTTTTCATAGCACACCTCCAAATATTACCTTTATTATATAATATACTCGGAACATTTCCTAATTATTTTAAATATTTTTAAATTTAGTATTGACAAATTAAATCAAAGTGATTAAAATAATATTTATTACATAAAAGCATTGAAGGAGAGAAACGTATCCTAGATTATTCTTAGAGAGTTGGGAAGGGTGAAAACCAACAATAACAAGATACGATATATACACTCCTAAGCTGATTTGCTAAACGATAATTCAAGTAGGCGAATCCGAAAGCCCATCGTTATAGGGGATAAGACTGTTAGGTCTGATTAAGTGATGACGCATGTCATAATTAGGGTGGTACCGCGGATTAATAATCTTTCGTCCCTATGAGTATAGCTATTAGCTGTATTGATAGGAACGAAAGATTTTTTTATTTCCCTAATATAAATTAGACCTTTCAATATTTAATTTTAATTAAAATTGTAAGGAGGATATTAAATGAAAAAAGGTAAAGTTAGTAAATTAATGGCATTAGGTTTAGCAGGTTTGGTGATGTTAACAGGATGTACATCGAGTAATAATGAAGTAAGTGCAAAAGGTAACAAAGTTTTTAAAATAGGAATAAGCCAATTAGCTGAACACCCTGCATTGGATGATGCAAGACGTGGATTTGAAGATGGTTTAGCTGAACTTGGTGTAGAAGCACAAATAACATACCAAAATGCACAAGGTGATATTCCAAATTCAGTTAGTATAGCCCAAAAGTTTGTCAAGGATAAAGTTGATTTGATATATGCAATAGCTACTCCAGCAGCTCAAAGTGCAAAGCAAGCAACAAAGGATATTCCGATAATATTTAGTGCAGTTACCGATCCTGTTTTAGCTGAATTAGTGGATTCTATGGAAAAACCAGGAGGTAATGTAACTGGAACATCGGATGCTAGCCCAATGGATAGACAATTGCAATTGTTCAAGGATTTAGATAATAATATAAAAAACATAGGAATTATTTTTAACACAAGTGAACCTAATTCACAGGTCCAAGTTGAAATGGCTAAAGAACTTTCAAAGGACCTAGGACTTAATATTGTTGAAGTGGGAATATCCACAATAAGTGAGATACCACAAGCAGTAGATTCAATAATTAAAAAAGTTGATGGAATATATACAATTACAGATAATATGGTAGCATCTGCAATCAATGTAGTAGCTGAAAAAGCAATTGAAAACAATTTAATTACTGTAGGCGGAGAGGATTCACATGTTAATGGTGGAATACTCATAACAGACGGTATTAGTTACTATGAATTGGGAAAACAATCTGCAAGAATGGCTAAGGAAATTCTTGTAGATGGTAAATCTCCAGCAAATATACCTTCGGAAACATCCGCCAATGCTACAAAAGTATTTAATGAAAATACCCTTAAGGCACTAAAGTTAGATGAAAATAATAAGGTATTTAAGACTGCCGAAAAAATTAATAATTAATTTTGAAAATCCTATTGACAATTTTATAAAAACAGCATAGAATAGTATCAATTCATAAAAAGCTTTGACGGAGAGAAAGATATCTAATCTTATTTACAGAGAGTTGGAAAAGGTGAAAGCCAACAGTAAGATGATATGTAATATTCACTCCTAAGCTGATTTGCTAAACGATAATTCAAGTAGGCGAATCCGAAAGCCCATCGTTATAGGGGATAAGACTGTTAGGTCTGATTAAGTGATGACTCACGTCATAATTAGGGTGGTACCGCGGATTAATAATCTTTCGTCCCTATGAGTATAGCTATTAGCTATATTG
>JAPXKQ010000101.1:0-8431 GCA_033809995.1 Tissierellaceae bacterium | reverse complement strand
TTCCAATATCTAATCCATTTGAAACAGTTGCTCCCACTCCAACCCACGTATTTTGTCCAATTACTGTTCTACCACCCATTAAAGTTCCAGCAACAACAAAGACTCCCTTGTCAAGCTTTACACCATGTGCTATATGCACTAGATTATCAATTTTGCAATAATCGCTAATTATAGTTCTATCCCAAGGGTATATTGCTTTATCTACACATGTATTATGTTGAATTTCCACATGTTCTCCAATTTCTACCCAACCAATATGTTTTACTGGTAATACTTTATCATCAATGCGTTTAAATTCATAACCTTCACTACCTATTACAGTACCAGATCTAATTATAGAATTATCTCCAATTATGACATTTTCTTTTATGGACACAAACTCTTCTATAATTACATTGTCCCCAATCCTTACATTTTCTCCTGCTATATAAGCCAAATCACTAATATTACAATCTTTACCTATCTGAGTCTTAAAATTAGCATTTATTTTATAATCATCTTTTGTTGATAAATAATTGTGTAGTGTAAAATATGAAATTCTTGGATTATCGCTAATACAAACACCTTTATCTGTTATTTTTTCAGCAATATGAGCTGTTGTTATTACCATGTTTGCATTTCCCGAAAGATTATCTAAATATTTTTTATCCTCTATAAAAGTACAAAATTTCAAATCAACATTAGCTCCTGCTAATCCTAGCGTTTCAAATTCCCTATCTTCAAGTATTTCTTTTATTTCAAATCGTTTACCTGTTTTTTTTATAATATTAGATATTTTCATTTTACTCACCAAATTTCTTTAATTTTTCTACTATATATTCCTTTTCTTCATCTGTTAGTTCTGGGAATATTGGTATGGCAAAAGTTCTATGAGACAAATATTCTGCATTTGGTAAATCCCCTTCTTTATATCCTAGATCTTTATATGCTTTTTGTAGATGTAATGGTACTGGATAATATACACCTGTTGCTATACCCTTATCTTTTAAATAATTTACTAGTTCTATTCTATTCTCTGATTGCAGAATATACAAATGATAAACATGTTTACTGTTTTCATCTTCAAACGGAGTTATAAATTTAGTATCTTTAAGTTTCTCATTATAGAATCTAGCATTTTCCCTTCTTGCATCATTCCATTTGTCTAATTCTCTTAATTTTATTCTTAATATCGCTGCCTGAAGTTCATCTAATCTTGAGTTTTGTCCAATTAGATAATTGTAGTATTTTAAAGGATTATATACTGTATTATCAGTTCCTTTGTCTTCTGTAGTATCTTCTTCAATATTGTGAATTATGTTATAAGCTTTATGCCCGTCTGTTCCACTTCCATGGGTTCTTAATGCTCTACATATAGTTGCTAAGTTATCATCATTTGTAACTATCATTCCTCCATCTCCAGCACATCCTAGATTTTTGGTTGGAAAGAATGAAAAACATGCAATGTCAGATATTCCTCCTATCATTTTTTCTTTATATTCTGCCCCTATGGCCTGACAAGCATCTTCTATAACTTTTAAATTATCCTTTTTAGCTATTTTATTTATTGAATCCATATCACATGGTTGCCCAAATATATGAACTGGCATTATGGCTTTTGTTTTATCAGTAATCTTTTCTTCAATTTTTTCAGGATCAATATTATATGTATCTATGTCTACATCTACAAAAACTGGAGTAGCTCCTACAATAGATATACTTTCTGCTGTTGCAAAGAATGTATAAGGTGTTGTTATTACTTCATCCCCTTCACCAATTCCTAAAGCTTTTAAAGCAATTATTAAAGCATCTGTTCCATTGCCTACAGATATACTGTGTTTTACTCCTAAGTATTCACTAATTTCTTTTTCAAATTCTTTTACATTTTCACCCATTATATATTGAGCTGAGGATAATATTTCTAAAACCTTTTTATCTGCTTCTTCTTTTATAGTTTGATATTGTCTTTTTAAATCAATTAATGATATATTCAAATTTAAACACCTTCCTCTGTTTTAATCTTCTAATATTACTTTTTCTAATTTATCGGTCAAAATTTTAAAATCAAAATCCTGAGCTGCTTCCAACGCATTTTCACAATACATATCATATTCTTCTTTTGGCATATTGTAAAATTTTAGTATACCTTCTGCTAATGCTTTTGGAGAGCCACCTTTTACTGTCATGCCGCAGTTGTATTTTTCTAACATATCATATCCACATTCTATATTAGACAACGTCGGTTTCCCTGATGCATAGTACTCAAACATTTTATTTAAACTTAATCCATATTTATATAAATAAATATGCTTTCCAGTAAACACATTTAAATTTGATTTACTTAGTATATTTGGAATATATTTTTTTTCAACCTTACCTTTGAATATAACATTATTAATATTATTGTTTTCCACATATTTTTCTAACTCTTTTTTTTGATAGCCGTCGCCAAACAATATAAACTTTATATCCTTATGACCTTCATTTTGTATTAATTCTGCAGCCTGAATTAAATAGTTAAGGGAATTAGCTATACCCATTGAACCTGTATAAACTACTTTAAACACACTATCATCATCTAAATCTACATCCTTAAAAACATTTATCACCTTGTTATTATTAAATTCATCTATATCCACGCCATTATTTATATATCTAACTTTAGATGTATCTAACCCTATGCTCTCAACGTAGTCTTTCCCACCAGGTATTGTAAAAATAAGTTTATCTGCCTTATTATATATAAATTTCTCCAATTTATATAATATTTTTGCTGGCAGACTATTTCTCTTTATTGCACCCATTGCAACTAAAGTTTCTGGCCACATATCCCTAGTTTCAGCTATAAATTTAGCATTGTATCTTTTGGCAATCTTATATCCTGCAAGCCATGTCAAGGGGTGAACAGATGATGCATATATGACATCAGGTTTTTCATCATCAAATTTTTTTGAAACTGATATCAAACCCATAGCATAATCTATCATGTTTCTTATTCTATCTTTTCCATTTCCAACATAGTCCCTAGCTTTAATAAAAATAAAAGGTATACCATTATGTACTTCATATAGATATTTTCTAGAATCAGTTATTCTATTTCTATTTGCATTATGAATGGTACTGGCTCTAAAAACTTTGACATTATAACCACGTTTTATTAAATTTTCAGCAAATTTATAGTGTCTACCACCAGAAGTACCTGCATAGTGATTTAAAATCCAAATATTTTTCATTTCCTATCTCCTCAATACAATAATTGTTTTAAAATTTATCTATTTAATTTTAAACTTTCTCAACTTCTCCACCACTATTTCAACCTCATCCTCAGTCAAATTACTACTACAAGGTATATTTATAAGATTCTTTTCATAATAATCTGCATTTTCTATTCTATAGCTTTGATTGTTTAAATAAGGTTTTTGTTTATGTATCAATCTCCATAGTGGTCTAGTTTGAATGTTTGCCTCGTTTAGTTTCCTTAATAATTCATCTCTATCTATACCATATTTTCCTTTATCCACTATTACTGAGTAGAACCAATGGTTTGCTCTGGTATCATCCCTAAAAGGTAATAGTGTTAATCCTTCTATGTTTTCTATAGCTTCTTTATATAATTTATAATTTCTAATCTTAATTTCTATAAAATCTTCCAATCTATCTATTTGATCTGTTCCAAAGGCTGCTTGTATATTGGTCATTCTATAGTTGTATCCTATTTCATCATGTACAAAATATAGTGAATCTGTTTTAGCTTGTACTCCTAAAAATGCTACTTTGTCCAACAATTCTTGATTGTTAGATACAACCATTCCTCCACCACCTGTGGTTATTATCTTATTAGCATTAAAGGAGTACACTCCTATGTCCCCAATAGTACCACAGTGTTTTCCTGCATATTTGCCTTCTAAGTAATAGGACCCTAAAGCTTCGGTAGAATCTTCTATTACTTTTAAATTATATTTTTCTTTTATATTCATTAACTTTTCCATATTAGCTGGATTGCCAAATACATGAACTACTACTATAGCTTTAATTTGTCTTTTGGTTTTCTTATTAATTACCTTTCCATCTATGTAATCACATTCATTTTCTAAAAATTCTTCAAGCTTATCCATATCCATATTTAATGTATCATCACAATCCATGAATATAGGCTCTGCACCCATATATTTAACGGGATTAACTGCTGCTATAAATGTAAGGGTAGGTACTATAACTTCATCGCCTGGCTTTATACCTAGTACTCTCATAGCAAGGTGTAATCCTGCTGTACCACTTTGACAGGCTACTGCTCTTTCTGCACCTACGTATTCGGCTACTTTTTCCTCAAATTCAGTTATGAATCTTCCTCCAGTTGATACCCAGCCCGTTTCAATGGTTTCTTTGACGTTTTCTAAAATGTCTAGTGAAAGGTTGGGGACTGAAAGAGGTATTGGTTTGTTGTTAGTCATAAAATCACCTACAATATTTCTATTGTTGTTAATTTAAAGTAACATAATTTTATTTAAAATTTGTTACTATAGCTCTTATCAAACAAAAAGCTTCCGCATACTCTAATCCAACTTTTATACCTGCAGCCTGATCATATATTTGCACTGCCTTTACAGATCTAGGGTGTGGAAAATCTCTTAGTTCTGACTTATATGCCTCTATGGCCAATCTCTTTTTGTCTGTATATCTCTCTATATCAATAAAGGTATTGGGTATAAATACATCATTTTCAAGTGGAGCACCCCACTCAGTTGAAGAAGGTACTTGATATGTATAAACCTTCTTTACACTCGAACCTAGCACAGGCCTTGTGGCTACTAATGTTGATTCAAATATTAGTCTATGATCCTTATTCACATCACCATTATGATGAGTAAAAACTATATCTGGTTCAATTATTTCCATATACTTTTCAATGTTTTTATTTATTTCAACATGGTCTAAACTATCTAGCCTCATATCAGGCAGATCACAGAAAAAAACTTTCTTTACACCTAATATTTCATTAGCTAAGTTTGCTTCTTCTTTTTTAATATCAATAATTTCTTCATTTCCACTATATTGTGTAGAACAACCTTCAGTTAATATCAAAGTGTATACATGGTGTCCTGAATCGCTTAACTTTGCAATTGTACCCCCCATGCCATAGACTTCATCATCTGGATGTGCTGCTAAAACTAATATTTTCATTTTGTCACCTCGTATAACCTGTCCTCTAATATTTCTACCTTTTCCTTTAGATTTTCTATTTCCTTAATAAAATTTATCCCTAATTTATGCCCTTCATGTTTAAAGTATTTTGATGAGTTCATTTCTTCCCCATCTACTTCTATATCTTTTAGCATTATTAGTCCATTGCCTGTTTTCACTATAACTCCATGTTCTTTTATTATTTTTACAATTTGTCCTTCTAAAGCTATAAAATTATCATCTTCTACTAATTCCGAATCCCATATAATAATCTTCTTCCCTTTATAATATGTAAAAGCTCCTGGGTATGGTTTTGTAACAGCTCTTATTAGATTATGTATTTCTTCATTTGATTTGCTCCAATCTATGCAACCATCTTCAGGAATACGTTTAGCACAGTACGTTGCTAGACTTTCGTCCTGTTCAATTCTATTTACTGTTCCATTTAAAATGTCATCTATATTTTCTCTAATGAGTATTCTTAATTCTTCCATTAGTTTGGTATATAGAGTTGTTGAAGTATCATTCAAACAAATCGGAACCCTCTTCTGCCCAATAATATCTCCAGTATCTGTTCCTTCGTCTATATAAAATAAAGTGACTCCAGTGTTTTTTTCTCCGTTGATAATCTGCCAAGGAATAACTCCTCTCCCCCTATTCTTTGGCAATAGCGAAGGATGGAATCCTATACAACCATATTTCGGTATGTCAATTAATTCTTTTTTTATAAGTTGTGACCATCCAATTACAAAAATAACATCAGGATTTAATTCAGTTATTAGTTCTATATTGGCTTTATCATTAATATTTCTTATTTTATATAATGGTATATCTTTTTTACTAGTTAAGGGTCCCAACGATTTATATGTGGAAACGTTATGGATATATTTATCATCTAATGTAAACACTGCACTTATATTAACCTTTTTCTTTATTAGTTCTTCTAAAGCAATATAGCTACTTCCTACTGCTCCTACAAATACAACGCTCATATTATCACCTTTATTTAAATACTTTTTTTTCAATATTTTCTTTAAGTACTCTTGCTGGATTTCCAACTACCACTACATCCGAAGGTATGTTTTTCACTACAGTAGAACCAATACCTACAATAGTACCATCTCCAATAGTTAATTCATCTCTTATATTTACACCTGAACCAATATAAGTCATTTCTCCAATATTCACATTTCCTGATATATTGCTCCCAGGCGAAATCGTTACATAATCATTTATCACAACATCATGACCGATTGAACAATTTTTATTTATAATAACAAAGTCACCAATGTTAACTCCTGTTGTCATTACAGTTCCTTCACATATAATAGCTCCTTGACCTATTGTATTATGTCTAGAAATATAACAATTAGGATGGATAATTTCAGCAAATTTATATCCATTCCTTTTTATTTTATTTACTATATCTTTTTTAATATATGGGTCCCCTATTGCGACAGATATCTCTACTTCCTCCTTTTTATAGACTTTGTTTAATTCTTCAAAACTATATACTTTATAATCATTTAAAATTTTACCAATAACATTATCATTATCATCAATAAATCCTTCAATAATCCACTTTTCATTTTTTTGGTTTATAACTTCTGCTAAATCCATAATATCTCTACCTAATCCGCCTGCTCCATATATAAATAATTTTTTCATTCTATCCCCTCTAGCCAATTGATTTCATCTTTTCTTCTGGTTTAGTGATAAACTTTTCTTCACCAAGTATAACTATAAATACAGTTTTAAAGAGTATTTTTAAATCCATTAAAAATGAGAGATTATCAACATAGTATACATCATATTTTATTCTGTCTTCCCATAAAAGAGATACATTACCATTTACTTGAGCCAAGCCTGTCATTCCAGGTCTAACATCTAATCTCCTTAGTTGAAAATCATCATATTCTTGAACTTGTTTCATAACTGTAGGCCTAGGACCTACTAAACTCATATCACCTTTTAGAACATTAATTAATTGTGGCAACTCATCAATCTTTGTTCTTCTTAAAAACTTCCCTACTCTTGTAATCCTCTGATTATCTTTACTAAAATCGAATGATCTTTCCGCTTCTTTATCCGTCTTCATGGTTCTAAATTTATATAACTTAAATGTAGTCTTATCAACACCTACTCTTTTTTGTGTAAAAAATATAGGTCCTTGTGGATCTTCTATCTTTATTGCTATTGCTGCTAAAAGCAAAATTGGTGATAATAATACCAATATGATTAAAGATAGTATAAAATCTATTATTCTTTTAATTATTGGATACACTTTCATAAACAACATCCTTCTCCGTATTAAACTCTATGCTCCCCCACCCCAAAGAACCTAATCACCCTACTCATCTCATAGTCCATATCCTTCAGTCTTCTCATTATATCCTCTTCAAAGGTATAGCTGGTGATGATTATGGCGTCGTGGGGGTGGTTGGGTATTTGTTTTGTGGATATTATTTTGTAGCCTAGTATTTCTTTGCCTTGTTTTTCTTTGTCATCGTCTATTGCGGCTAATATATTTAGTGTAGAATTTTTACTATCTCGGATTACTCCTATGATGGTTTCTGCTACTTCTCCTGCGCCATATAGTAGTAGGTTTTTGTAGCCTTTTTCTTCTACCTTTGATAGGAATTCTTCCACATTGTTTTTAGCTAAATGATAAAGCCCTAAAAGCTCCCTCATATAGACTATCAGTAGATAGTTCTTTCGCTTTATACCTTCGGGAGTAATTTTGTAGTTGACTGTTTTAGTGGATATATATTCTCTTTTTAGATAGTTTTCTTCTTCTAATTCTTTTATATATACATTGATCATAGATGGGGCTGCCCCTATTACATTTCCCAGCTCTTTTTGGGTAATGCTTGGATCCTTTTCTATTTCCTGTAATAATACTAATTCTTTGTATACATTGGTTGGGTTGAAAAATTTCATTATTATCCTCTACTTTCGTTCATAAGACGAATGATTTTTATATAGTATAACATGAAAATGTTTTCTTGTAAACAATTATTACTATTTTTGATGCCATGTTTTTCCCTATTTTTAGAATGACTTTTTACATAAAAAACGGCCAATAGGCCGTTTACAATATAGCACATTTTGGCCAATATTCACTTGCTTAGTTAGGATAAGCAAAAATATGGGACAAAAGGTCTGACCCTCTGTCCCATCATGAAATTTTCCTAGTAGTTCTGGCTTCTTCTGCTGCTCTTTTTATATCTTCCATATCCTTTGATATGGAGGCTTGTACTGATACAGCTAT
>JAPXKQ010000100.1:0-8458 GCA_033809995.1 Tissierellaceae bacterium | reverse complement strand
ACAGATCTGCATACCATCTATGCTTTCCCGTAGGTTTCCACCCATAAAGAATAGGCTCGTGCTGCCATTGATAATCAGAACGACCTAATACCAGTGATTGCTTGGCCCAAATACAAACATTAGCAAGATGAAATCCTGCATCCTTGAAAGCCTTTCTAAAATTTAGACCTTCTGTATCTGCATGAAATATATAAGCTGCAGCACCATCCTCAAGAGAATTAAATATATTTTTAAACGAAGCTAATAGGAATTCATAAAAGTTTTTATCTTCCATATTGTCATTTTTAATTTTTCTCTCATTTTCACTTCCAGCTGTATAATTCACATTGTAAGGAGGGTCTGTAACACAGAGATTTGCTTTCTTTCCTTCCATTAGTTTCTCATAAATTTCTGCCTTGGTACTATCTCCACAAATAAGTCTGTGCCTTCCAAGTAGCCAAATATCACCCTGTTTTGAAATAGGCTCTTCTGCTAAAGCTGCATCTACATCAAAATCATCATCCTGCACATCTTTATCGTGGATATTACTAAAAAGCTCATCTATTTCTGCAGCATCAAAGCCTGTAAGGTCTATTTCAAAATCCAGTTCTTTTAAATTTTCTAATTCTAAAGCTAACATCTCATCATCCCAGCCTGCATCCATAGCTAATCTGTTATCCGCTAAAATATAGGCCTTCTTCTGGGCCTCTGTCAGATGTTCCACTAACACACAGGGAACTTCTTTTATTCCTTCTTCCCTTGCTGCCATTACTCTGCCATGACCAGCTAAGATATTATAGTCCTTATCTATAAGTATGGGATTTATAAAACCAAATTCTCTAAGGCTACTTCTCAATTTATTAATTTGGTCTTTGCTATGAGTTCTAGCATTATTTGCATAAGGTATTAATTCATCTATATTAATTAATTTTAATTCTTCTGTTGTTTTCAATATTTCACTCACCTTTCCTTAAAAATGGGCATAAAAAAACTCCCAGTTTCCTGAGAGTCGATTAATAAAATGAAAGTCGCCAAAATGACAACTCTCACTTTACTTTATAATTTTAGCCATCCTGACTAAGACCACTTTGTAATTCTATTATATCTTTAAATAACTCCTATTTCAACAATTATGAATATTTTTTCTATACCCCCCCCTATGGAATTTTGCGAATTCTTGCACGAGGGGGCCGCCCCGTTCCTGAGCTAGGGGGTTTTAAAATCTTCACCCCGCCCTAGGGGTCAATAAGTGTAAGCTTTCCTTTTCCATCTACCGTCTTCCTTGGCAGTCTTCCTATCATGGCAAGACTTGCACAGGGATTGTAAATTGTTAATGCCATAGAATAAGTCTTCGTTACCTTTATGAGGTTTTATATGGTCTACCACTGTTGCTGGGGTAATCCTATTATTCTTTAAACACTCTACACAGAGAGGCTGTTTGTTTAACACATATATTCTTAAATCTTGCCAGCGACTGCTGTTATATAATTTCTTATATGGTCTGTTACTACGATTGTATTCTCTATCCATTTCCTTTTGATGTGCCTTGCAATAGCTCCCCTCTGTTAGCTCTCTGGACAGCCTGGGTACTTGCAGGACTTCTTTGGTTTCCTTGGCATCCTCTTTCACCTCTTTATCTTTAAAGCAACTAGGGAACATGCAATACACCATATTAGGTGATAGCCATGTTCCCCAGACACATTTCTTACATTTATTCATTTGTTTCATCTCCTAAAATTGGGCATAGAAAAAGCCCTTAAAAAGCTATCTCTAAGGGCTTTACACATCCTAATTTCTACTATCTATAAATAATTAATATTTTTATCATATACATTTTATTCGTTTGACAGAGTTATTTTATATTTTATCAGTATAGCTTATTGAAAAGATTCGTACTATAATCACTAATGTCTGATATATTAAGCATATTATGCTTTAGTTTAATATCTTCAAAATACTTTGTTATCAGCTCTTTTTCAATAATTCGGTCTGAACTTTCATCATCTCTTAAACCTACTCTAGTAATACTCCATGGCATTTCTGCATGAGTCATCTTTTCTAGTACCTTCCCACTATAACAACCGAAATTTCTAATTACGCTGTCTAAAATCTCCTTTTCTATCTTAGCCAACTCTATATCAGTGTAGTCACACTCATTATCCTCAATAGGATTGTAGCCATAGTTTTTATATTTATAATATACACTTCTATATACAGGCCCATGTACCCAAGCTTCACAATTATTATGAAATAAATACTCACCTGTAAAAGCTTTGAAAAAACCCTGGGCATAGTATAATAGTTTTTGTAATGCCAAAGGTGTTATATCTGAACAACTTAACAAAAGGTATTTTACAACATGATCAATCTTATCCTCAGATTTAACAGTTATAGAATTTTCTTTTTCAATATCCGTTAATGCCTCACTACAACGCTTATATGCAACATCTGTTATATTACCTTTATTTTCCTCTAGTAACTTCTTCATATCCTTCGGGTCATTAAGGATTGTTTTTAAAGTATCTGAATATTGTTTAGTAGGAATATCTCCATCCAAATATCTAGTAAGAGTACCTTCACCCCATCCTAATAGCAAAGATAAAGGTCTTTTACCAATATCATACTTATCTAATATAAGTTCCATTTCTGAAATAGAAATCAACCCCTCTTTTTCCCTAAAAGCACTATCTAGCATTTTAAGATTAGAATCACGAATATCAGCTACAAATATTTCACTTTCACACTCACTACAAATTGCTACTTTCCCTATATACTCAATTTCTTTACCTTTGATGTTTTTTGTCATTTTCTTTTCTCTGATATAGTATTCTACCATATCATGACATTTTTCACAAAATCCTAACATCTAGGTTACCTCCTTAATAATCTAATTCTTGGCACTTACACAATATGTACAGTATTTCATGAGAAAATTCTTCATTATCATTAGCAACCGCATAACAAAAATCATCATATTGAATACCTAATAGTATTTCTTTTTCTTTTTTTGTATCAATTTTATAATCTTCAATAAAGTCCATATTTTCTTGTCTATTTTCATTTTGTGCAATTGAATACTTATCATCTAATATGAATTTTCTAAATTTAGAAAGATAAGCTTTTATATCATCTGGAGTAAGATCTGTATATTTCTTTGTTTCTCTTTTAGTATTACCCAAATCTTAATCTCTCCCTTCTTCTAGTATAATACAATTATACATTAATTATACCAAAAATACAATATAAAAATGTATCTATTGGTACAATATATTTAAATTTTGTATCAAACGTTCTAGCACTATATCCATATTTGTCGTAAGCCATCATAAGTAGTTCTTTAGAATCACTTTCTAACTCACAGTATTCTTTAATTAGAGCAGGAGTCAGAAGATACACCTTTTTTTATTATCCGTTAATTCAATAAAATCTACTGACCGTACATATTTTTGTATATCTATTCTATCAAGTATAGTCCCTGAAATTTTGACGATATAAAAACTAGGAAAGTTTTGCTTATATTATTTTTTAGTGGACTAGTTTCTTTATTTATATATTTAGCTATTTCGATGTACAAGCTAACTAAGGAAGATTAGGATTATGCTAAATACAGCATAGTCCTTTTTCTTTGCAATAAAAAAGAACCCCCCCAGATTTTTCCTTTGGGGCCCTTTTTTATCTCGTTAGCAAGTTTCGACAAAAGTCGGGTGGTACCTGGTACCTTTGCGAGGGGGAGCGATTTTCTCCCCTGAGCTTCGGATCCATTTTAAGCTTGCTTGGGTCCTTCTTTTATTTCGCTCCTTTGATTACTCTTATCTCAACATCTTGTCTTTCAACCTTTTTATCAACTTCATTAACCTTTTCTTCAAGCATCGTCAATTTTTCATAAGTTAATTTATACCCATCATATAATGCCTTGTGATTCATATCCATTTTATCTTCAAGTCTAACTATAGATTGATTTGTCTTAGCTAGATCATCTTTTGTTGCCATATTCTCTTTTATTTCCTGCATTTCACCGTACATCTTTGTCATAAATTCAAATAATTGCTCATTTGTTATATCCTTACTCATTCCGATCCCCTCCGTATATGAATTATATTTATTATACCATTAATTTACCACCTTATACAATATAAAAAGAACCCCACATGTATTTCTACCTGTGAGGCCCTTATTTATCTCGTTAGCAAGTTTCGACAAAAGTCGGGTGGAACCCGGTACCTTTGCGAGGGGGAGGTTTGCTCCCCTGAGCTTATGTTTTCTATATTCATCTATAGTAGTAGCGCCTATTACTTGCAAATCTCCCCTAGCCAATACCGGTTTTAAGATATTGGAAGCATCTATGGCGCCTTCTGCAGCTCCTGCTCCAATTATAGTGTGTAATTCGTCTATAAATAATATTATATTTCCGTCTTCCTGTAATTCCTTCATAACAGCCTTTAATCTTTCTTCAAATTCTCCCCTATATTTGGCGCCTGCCAACATACCAGGTAAATCTAAAGTAACTACCCTTTTATCCTTAATAATTTCAGGTACTTCACCCTCAACTATTTTTTGTGCCAAACCTTCACCTATGGCTGTTTTACCAACACCTGGCTCTCCAATTAGCACTGGATTGTTTTTGGTTCTTCTGCTTAAGATTTGAATAACCCTTTCAATTTCATTGGTTCTTCCAATAACAGGGTCTATTTTCCCATCAATAGCAGCTTGAGTTAAGTCTACACTGTATTTATCTAAATTTGGAGTAGCCTTGCCGCCTCCTTCTTGAGCTGGGTTACTTTTATATTGATTGTCTGCTAACATATCTAAAATATTTTCTTCTAATTTTTGAATGTCTACTCCTAATTTTTTTAATACTAATACTGCAACTCCTTCTGATTCCTCCAATAAGCCTAATAATATATGTTCTGTGCCTACATAATTATGACCTAAATTTCTCGCCTCTAGAAAGCTCAACTCAAATAATCTCTTGGTTCTAGGGGTAAAGCCCATAATATCTGCATCATAATCCCCCTGACCTATAAGTTTTATCACTTCTTCCCTAGCATTTTCTAAGTTTACTCCCATATTATTTAAGGCTTGTGCCGCAACACCTTCGGTTTCAGCTAATAAACCTAATAATATATGTTCTGTGCCTACATAATTATGGCGTAACCGTTTTGCCTCTTCTTGGGCTAATAGTATGGCCTTTTGTGCCTTTTCTGTAAATCTTCCAAACATTGCCATATTTTATCCCTCCTAATCTATATGTTTTCTCTAATTAATATTGCCCTTTGTATATCTCTTTCTTCTTTGCTCATATCTTTTTCTAAATTTTTTTGAATACTAGCCTCCTGTATATCTATCATTAATTTAGATATGTCTTTAAAATCCATATTCTTAATTATGCCCATTTCCATACCTAATCTTACATTTGATAAATGTTTCATGGCCTCCATTGAAGACATTCTCCTAGAATATTTTAATATGCCTAGGGATCTCATTATCATATCTTCCATTTCAATTTCCCTTTTACATAATAAATCTGCCCTTAAAATTCTTTCTCTTTCTATTATTTGATATATTACATTTTTTAATTTTTCAATTATTTTCTCTTCCTTTTCCCCCAGTGTAGTTTGATTAGATATTTGATATAGATTACCTATAGCATCAGTGCCTTCCCCATAAATCCCCCTAACTGTCAAGCCTATTTTATTTAATCCATTGACTAGATTATTTATATGGCCTGTCATAGTTAAGGAAGGCAAATGAACCATAGCCGAAGCCCTAAGACCTGTACCTACATTGGTGGGACAAGCTGTTAAATATCCAAAATCCTCATGAAAGGCATAATCTAAGGTTTTTTCCAAACAATTATCTATTTCATTGCAGACTTGCCATCCTTTTTCCAATTTTAATCCTGGAAGAAGGACCTGAGTCCTTATATGGTCTTCTTCATTTATCATAATAGTAATGTTTTCGTCTCCCCTTAATAAAAAACTACCCTTATCTATATTTTTTATTAAGCCTGGACTTATTAAATGTTCTTCAATATAGACCATTCTATCTGTCGGGGATAAGTTGCCAATTCTAATAAATTTATAATTATCATTATTTGGTATAGCTTTTACCCCATTTAATATTTCTTCTGTTAATTTTTCAGCCTCTTCTAAAGTAATTTCTTGGGGAAATCTATATCCTTCGAGGTTTCTGGCTATTCTTATTCTAGTACTAATTACAACATCTGCCTCAGGGCCAGCTATTTCATACCACTTTGTCATTCATTATCTCCTCTTTTCCCCTCTAATTCTCTTTCCAATTCATTTATTTTGTCCCTTACAACAGCTGCCTTCTCAAAGGCTTCAACAGATATTAGTTCATCTAATTCTTCCCTTAATTTAGTGATTTCCCTTTTCTTAACTATATTTTGATTACCCCTTTCAGGGACTTTCCCAATATGTTCATTATGCCCATGTATCCCCTTAAATAATGGGGATAACTTACTTTTAAAGCTATTATAGCACTCAGGGCATCCAAATTTCCCTGTTTGTTTAAATTTAGAATAAGATGTACCACAAAAATTACAAACTATCTCCTGTTCATCTCTATCTATGGTTTCGCTTTGTATATTGTCAATTAAGCTAGTTAGCAATTTATGAAAGGAAAAGGTAGTATCAAATTCAAATTCATTGTTTTCCTTGGCACATTCTTCGCAAAGATGCAGTTCTGATACTTTTCCATTGATAATTTTTGTATAATGAACTGTTGCTTGATTTTTATTACAGGATTCACACAACATATTATTCCCTCCCAATTAGCTCATAATTATAAGGAGCATGTTTTTTAGTATATCAGCTCGTAAATGGTTTCTGCCAGCAGTTACATTTTTAAGGGCAGTATCCTCTATACTTGCTCTCATTAAATATCCTTCCCTAGGAGTAATTATTTCTTCCTCTACTAGGCCTTCAATTATATTAAATGCTTTATTCTTAGTAATAGAATCTCCTATGGTATTTAAAATTAATTCTTCCATATATTCATCTTCATCTATTTCTACCTTCATTATCTTTATATACCCACCACCGCCTCTTCTACTCTCAATATAATAACCTTTATAAGGAGTAAATCTGGTGGTAAGTACGTAATTTATTTGAGAAGGAGCACATCCAAATTGATCTGCTAAGTCATTTCTACCAATTTCTATTATTCCGTCCTCAGTCTCTTCTAACATTTCTTTAATAAATCTTTCTATAAGATTACTCATTCCTGGCATTTTAACACTCCTTTGACTTTGACTATCTTTGTCTTTAATTATATTATGGACTAAAAGATGAATTTTTGCAAGAGGAAATTGGCAAATAAAAAAGGCACTAGGAGAATTATTCCCCTAATGCCTTTTTAAAATTACATATCCAATGTCGGATAATATATTTCAGTCCATTTCTCGTAGGTGTCTTCTAATCTATGGTAATAGTGGCTATTTATTGCTTCTTGCATTTCCTCATAATACCATTTAGATTTTAAAAGATCTGGGAACTGTCTTGCATCTGGCAATATATCTTCTTTGTGAACTCTTCTTTCTAATACTGCATTTACAAGAGTTACAAATTCTGCCCTAGTAATATTTTGGTCTGGTTTGAAGGTACCATCTGAATAACCCTTTACCCAACCTTTTTGTGCTGCAGAGTTGATATATTTATTTGCCCAGTGTCCCTTAATGTCTGAAAAACCATCAGCTACAAATGGACTTAAATTGTCAAATCTTGAAGCTATTGTGGCTAATTCAGCCCTTGTAATATAATTCTTATGCCTAAAGGTTCCATCTGAATATCCTGTAATAATACCAGCATTGGCCAGTGTAGCTATATGTTTTGTAGACCATCTATTGGCTTCTATATCTGAGAAATTATGATTCATAGTCCACATACTATTTCTATAGCTTGTTGTTAATAGTCTATAGAATACTGCAGCCACTTCTTCTCTTGTTATATAGGCCTCTGGTTTTACTGTATTGTCAGGATAACCTTTAATATATTGGAAGTGATCTTCCATATTTAGTTTTTCTTCTATAGGTCTACCTGTTGGTATTTTGTTGTCTTCAAGAGTTATTAAGTTATCATCATCTTTAGGTGGATATACAGGGTCTACTGGTTTAATTTTAGCTATATAGTAGAAGTTTATTTCGTTGCCTTCTGCTTTTAGTGTTATGATTATTGTCGTTGGTGCTAGTTTGTCGTAGCCTGATATGGTGATGGCGTGTTCGGTAATTTCTTCGTTGATTATACCGCTGCCAGTTTTTTGTGGAGCTAAGGCTTTGTTTGTGTTTTTTTCTAGGTAGTTTACAGTGTATTGTACTGGGGTTTTATCTCTTAGTACTGTTTCTTCGTCTTCACCTTCTACTGGATCTTCACCAAAGTTTCCACTTACCTTTGCTACGTTTGTCACAAAGCCTCTATCCATATCTTCCTGGGTGATTTCATATTCTGCTGTTACTGTGAAG
>JAPXKQ010000099.1:0-8509 GCA_033809995.1 Tissierellaceae bacterium | reverse complement strand
TCGGAAACCCTATTTAGATTAATAATCCTAACATCAAAATTCTCTTTGAACATATGAAAACCTCCAATATATTCATTCTAATATAGATACAATCAATCTTATTATCTGTGGAAATATTGATACTACAGTAACTAACCTTATAATCTGTAACACTATGACATCTGCACTCTCTATTCCTATATCTGCTGATATCAATGCCATATCTGATGCGCCTGCAGGTGTTGCAGCTAACATAGCCTCGTCCATTGGCATAGCAAACTTTTTATGTATTAACCCTCCAATTAGGAAACATGCTACTAAATACCCCATTACCAATATAAGGGCAGGTATTATTAAATATTTCAACTCAATAATTTCTCCCATTTCTATACTGCTTCCTATATATGCCCCCGACAGTACCTGAGCAAGACGCCTCATCCATCTAGGCATGGAACCTCTATTTTTGGTGAGTTTAAACACCATTGTACTAATCATGGAAAATACTAGTGTAGCAGATGGTATACCTGTCCATTTCCCGATAATTCCAAAGATTGATGCAATTCCCATTGTAATTAATAAATCTAAAAAACTATCATTGTTTGAGGTAGTCCTTTTATATATTTCATTTTCAATTTCTTCATCTTTAAAATACTTAAACTGAGATACCTTACTAATCAAATATGGAAAAACACCAATTCCAAACACCAATCTTATAAACTGCATTGCAGTTACCTTAGAGGAATCAGCCCCCATTTCTTCACTTATAATAGGTATGTCACTTATGCCACCTGGAACGGCACACATAAGTGAAGTAGTCAAATCTAAAAAACTAGTGTAATAAATCAAAAACCCTGAAATTATATTTAATATCAACATACCAACAATTAGAACAAGTGCAGGTTTAAAAATATATTTTAGCCTATACAAATCACTTTTTTCTAAGCCTATTGCAATAAATGCTCCTGCTATGATTTGAGCTAAAACTCTACTTGCAGAAGGCATATAGGCAAGTCCTGTAGAAATGTTTAATATTGAAGCTGCTACTATACTTCCAACCATTAAACCACCAGGAATTTTGAGTTTTAAAAATATATATCCTAAAATTAACGAAACAAGCATAGTTAATAATATTTTTCCCATTGCAACATCCTTATTAGCCTTATATAATTATTAAAAAATTGCATTACTTCAATTGTTAAACAATCCATTTAAAAATATATTATTCATAATTCCTAACTCATTTATCTATGAATATCAAAATAATTATATTTTGAAAAATGTTTTCTTATGTGATATAATTTTTGAAAACATAAAGGAGACCTAACATATGGATGTAAATGATTTTAAAATTTTGATTGATCTATATGAATATAAAAATATAACAAAAGTAGCTAATCTTCATTATGTCTCCCAACCAGCAATTACGAAAAGAATAAAGAAAATTGAAAATGAACTTAATTGCCAGTTAATCATAAGCAATAATAAAGGAATTATATTTACAAATTTTGGAGAGAATATAATTCCTTATTGCCGTCAAATAGTACAAGCTAATAGCAATCTTAGATCCTCTATTAATCAAATACAAGGGGTTGTCGGTGGTTCAGTAAATATATTAGCTTCTTTAAACTATAGTCGCTATCGACTTCCATCGGCATTGAAAATGTTCTCAAGCCTTTATCCTTTTGTAGACGTTAATATAATAACTGATAAAAGCAAGAACATTTATTCTAAACTTATGAGAGAAAATGATTTTATTGGTATACTACGTTGTAAACATCAATGGGATGGTGGAAGTCTCCTACTATCAACCGAGCCTATGTGTCTAATATATAGTTATGAAAATGCCAATCGCCCTCTCACAGATTATAATTATATTTCACATAATTTAGATGTAAATGTTAAAGTGCAAATTGAGCGATGGGCATTGGAAAACAAAATATTCCTTAACACCACTAAGTTTTGTGTAGATGATATTACCAGTTGTAAGAATATGGTTGAGCATGGGCTAGGATGGTCTATTGTTCCCCGAATTTGTCTAGACGACTTTGGTGGAGAGATCCATAACCTTTACTTCAAGGACGGTACCCCATTTATCCGTGAAACCTATGCACTTTATCATGATTCCTATTATGAGCTACAACAGGTAAAATTGTTCCTAGATGTCCTTGTGGAAAATGAGAAAAAGTATATCTAAATTATGCCTTCGCCTTGTGTTTTTTCTTGTAACTACTATAAAAGTAAGTTCCATACATTATTACGAAAATACCCATTATAACAAGAACAATAGGACTACTAAAAAATTGAATAATATTGTTATTATTAAGACTCATTCCTCTTCGGAAATGTTTTTCTGTCAATGGTCCAAGAACTAAACCTAGTATTAGTGCGGAAGTATTAAAATCATATTTTTTAAAGAAATAGCCAAATATACCTCCTATTGCCATGATATATAGGTCTGATATGCTATTTTGATAAGCATATGTGCCGGTTACAGCTAGCATTACGATAAAAGTCCCAAGTATATAATAATCAACTTTCAATATTTGAGTAAACATCTTGGCTATAATGAGGCTAACAAAAACCATAATAATGTTAGCAAAGACCATCGAAGTAAAAGTTGCAGATAAAAATTCAGGCTGAGCTTTTAATAGTAAAGGACCCATTTGTACCCCATGAATTGCTAAAGCTGCCATCATCATAGCTGCTGCATTACTACCTGGTATACCCATAGAAAGCAATGGTACCATTGCACCACCTGTTGCGGCATTGTTGGCAGTTTCAGATGCTGCAATACCATGAGGATCACCTTTTCCTAGCATTTCTGGATCTTTGTTAAATTTGGTTTCTGTCGAATATGCAAGCCATGATGCAATTGTAGCACCTGCACCAGGCATAATACCTACAAGAGTACCTATAATTCCAGAACGTACAATTGTCCATCTGAGTTTCCACATTTCTTTAATACTTACTAGTTTTGAGATATCTACTTTGTTTTTTGAAGTAAACATACTTCTATCAGTAGGTTCTTTAATCTCAGAAAATATCTCTACAACAGCAAACATGCCAAGCATAAAAGGTAATGCTTCTACACCATCAAGTAGTTTAGAGGAACCAAGGGTAAAACGAGGAACAGATGAAAAATAATCCATACCTATGGTACCAAGCCATATTCCAATTAATGCAGATGCAAAGGTATTAAGTTTGTGATCTTCATCTAGGAAAATAAGTATACTTAACCCTAGAAAACAAACTGCAAACATCTCTGGTGAACCAAATCGTAAAGCTGCTCTCATAAGGGGTTGTGTAAACATATACATTACTATTGCTGAGAATAATCCCCCTAAACCTGAACATATAAGAGAAATTGACAATGCCTTACCTGCTTCTCCTCTTTGAACCATAGGATAACCATCTAGCATTGTAGCCGCACTAGAAGGCGTACCCGGGATTTTAAATAAAATAGCTGTTATCCCGCCACCTGTGATTGCAGCACAATAAACAGCACTTAAGAATGCAATTGCTACAACAGGTTCCATAGTATAAGTAAAACTTATGCACAAAACTATTGCCATTGTTGCACTTACGCCAGGTAGTGCACCAAAGATTACGCCAACTGTAACTCCAAAAAATAACCATAGCAATACTTTTGGTGATAATATAATTTTTAATCCTAAAACTAATAAATCCATAAGTACCTTCCTTTCAGTTACATTTAGTTAGCCTATTTAAATCAAGCCTTCGAGCCAATATCCGAAATAATATAATAAACCTGCCCCTCTAGGCACCATAACTTTAAGACCCCATACAAAGATTGCATAAATAGCAATGGTCATAGTAAAATTGGAAATAAAGAGCTTTCCAATATGCTTACAACCGAGAAGGAAAGATAACGACATACCTAATAATATGGTGCTTATAAAAAATCCAAGATATTCAACAATTAAAACATATATAATTATAACTATAAAAGACAGTAAAAGACGTTGAACACTTTTTCCTTTAAAAAATGATACTTCTAGCTTGAAACTTTTTTTCTCAGCTGGCAATGCTTTATATATTGAAAAAACCTTAACAGCAAAAATAATGTCAGTTATAATAAGAAAAAACATTGGCCAGTAACGGGCCCCATAATAATTTTGCCATATCTCAATTTTCCCACTATAGATAGTTGTCGCAATAAAAAAAACAAGTAATAATCCATTAAAAATTAATTCTCCCATAATACTCTCCCTTTTTATTATCAAAGTTCAACAGAACCTGCTAATAGAATATTTTATGTATAAAATATAATTTTAAATTTTAGGATTTCTGTGCCTATTATAAAGCACAGAAATCCTGATTTAGGATAAGCATAAAATTATTTTTTACCAGCTAGTTCTTTGCCAAAGGCATGAGATGTTTCTAAAACCTCTTTTAGTTCCTCAGCAGTATATACATAATGAGTTGATAACCCATTACCCTTTAACCATTCTTCCCATCCAGCATTTTGAGCTGCTTTATGAACAGCTGCTGCAAAGGCATCTATAGCCTCCTGTGGAGTATTGCCCATTGCTGTAAATACACGATAAAAACCAAGTTTAGCATTATACCCTAAATCTCCTGAACATATTAAATCAGGGAAATATTCGCTTCTCTCCTCTGATAGAATAACCAAGGCTCTTATATCTCCAGAGTCTACATAAGCACCAGCATCACTCCATGTACCAATATACAAATCTACTTCACCAGCCACTAAAGAGATGTTGGCCTCACTTGAATCGGATGTAATCCATTTAAGTTCTATGCCAGCTTGACTACAAAACTCCTGTATTAATGCCCCAGTAATACCATTTGGTGAGTCAGTAGCAATGCTAACTACCCCTGGATTTGCTTTAGCGTATTCAATCATTTCCTGTACAGTAGTGAAAGGTGCCTTTAAACTACTAAATATTATTCCTTCAGCTTGAACTAACCCTGAAACTGGGATCAGCTCTTTCATTAAGTCAAAATTGGAAAGGCCTTGAGCATCAGCAAGTATTGCCGATGGTGCAGTGAATTGAAATGCGTAACCATCGTTTGTAGAATTATGGCTCCAAGTATAGCCATTTAATCCAGATCCTCCTTCTCGGTTGTTTATAACAACTGGTACTCCTAATTCCGCTTCTAAATATGGTCCAAATGCTCTTAGTGTAGTATCAAGACCTCCACCTGCTGATGCAGGAATCATTATTTCAACTTTACGAGTAAAGGTCCATTCCTTGGAGTTAGAATCATTAGAAGGTTTAGGATCATTAGAAGTGCTAGGAGTGTTAGAATTACCTCCCGCTGGAACCTCATTGTTTTTACTACAGCCTGCTAAAACGATAAGTAAAGATAAACTAAGAATTGTTGCTAAAATACGCATTAATTTTCTGTTTTTCATCTTTTTCTCCTTTCATTTTATAATATTTTTTTGGAAACAAATAAAATTATTATTTCCTAAAAGCCTGATTTCTCAGGTTCTTTTAAGGTTAATCAACAGGTACCTCTATTTCCACAAGTCTTCTATGCTTTTGACAGCCATATAGATCATCATCCATAAAATCACCAGAAGGATACTTTCGTGGATATGAGAATTTTATGGCGTTAGCCAAAGGTACTTCAAAACGCTTCATTTCAGTTTCTTCCATATCGTAAAGCCTTGCAACGTTTGTAACAGACAGCACATCTGTTGACATCACTTCTTCATAGGACTTTTTATTCTTGAAAATAATATCAATGGTAATTACAAAGGGTCCCGCATTCTTTGAACGAATCAGTTGAGTAAATTCATATAGTTTTTTCATCTATCCATCCCTCCTTACAAATCGTAATAAGTAAAGTGGCAGGTTTCTAATGGGTCGTCCAAATCAATTACATGGTTTATACAGAAACTATAAGTCTCCCCTCCATGTTGTGTCGCTAGATCAGGAGGAGAAAAAGGAAATGCAGTCTGACTCTGGCATCCTATCCACTCCTTTATAGGTACATGTAAAGCAGTATGCCATAGATTAGTAATTATACCATCAGCGTCCGTCTGGTTCTTAGCCAATATATCGAACATAATCCCCACACGTTTAGTGGCTGAATCCTTAGGATTACCATATATCAAATACCTTATTTTATAATCATCCTTAGCTAGTCCCATTCCACTTTGGATTTTCATTTGGGCCGTTTCTATACATTCCTCTATCCAATTATCAAATTGATTAAGAATAAGTGGGTCTTCTACTCCCGCGATTACCACACGTCTATAACCTTCAAATTTTACCCCTTCTAACTTGACAGTATATGGTCTCTTTTCGAACTTTGTACCAGTTATCTTAACTCGTCTATCATTTTCTGCTTCATAAACTGAATCGGTAGTTATGGTTACATTACCAGGTTCATATAAATAAAAAGGATTTGAATTTTCATACAAGGTGTGAGAGGCTACCGACATTGGAGATGCAGCCATTTCCGGGTTTCCTGGCTCAACACTAGCTGAATCTTCTCTAACCCACGCTAACATACTTCCATGAGTTTTTTCTATAACCGTTGCCAAACTACCACATTCAAGAACTTTAGCTGCGTGCCATGTAAAACCATTGTCCAAGCCATGCATAATAGGTACTGCAGCATAAATCGATGTATCTGTAGAACGACCAGCTATTATTACCTGTGCTCCATCCTCAATTGCCTTGATATAGGGTTCAGCTCCAATAACAGAAATACATCTAGAAAGAGATTCCAAGTCCTCTTCTTCAAATTTTGGTGCACCCTCTAGGGGATGAAATTTTTCAGTCCTGATATATTCACGAAGCTGTTCTCGCGTAATCTCAGTCTTTATTTCGGCTAATTTAAAGTGTAGTTCATTTTCTTGTGCAATTTCTTTTACAATCTCAATCATCCAATCTACATTGGGATCAGCACCTGCGGTGCCAGCAGAACCAATTAAAACTGGAATGTTTCGTTTAATACCTTCAGTTATCATTAGTTCCAGATCTCTCTTTGCTGCTTTACGATTCATACGTGGCTTTCCAACCCCTGCATAAAATGGTCCAGAATCCGAAGTACCTGAGTCACAGCCTATCATATCGGGATTCTTTTCTAGAGCATATCTAAATGCCTTCTCATCAAATGATGAGCCTAACATTCCTGATACTGCCAAAATACAAACTTCCTTTTTCTTTTCACCCACTTATACACCCTCCTATCTTACATGATATGTTCTGGTAACGTTTTCCAAAGTCATTTAGCTACACGTTAAGTTGCATACTTAAATTAATCTTATTATATCAATTTATAAAATTAGGTAAAATGAATTTGTTTTATATAACTTCATAACTAAAAGTTATTATTGCTATATCATTAGAATGTGCTAAGGCCTTTATCCTCCCAATAATATCTCTTTGCTTATCTTACACATGAAGTATTTATACATTAATGCAACATATTTTTAAAAAGTAAAGACTTTTTTACTTTTATGTTGTATCATAAATATGTATACAATCATGTTAATCAATTTTAATTTTATTGGAGGTGTTGAAATGAGAGGTATAGTTGACTTAAATTCAGATCTAGGTGAAAGCTTTGGAGCTTATACTATAGGTCTAGACTCGGAAGTACTAAAATATGTTACTTCTGCAAACGTTGCCTGTGGATGGCATGCTGGTGATCCTATGATCATGGACAAGACTGTGAAACTTGCAGTTGAAAATGGTGTAGCAATCGGTGCTCATCCAGGTTATCCTGATTTAATGGGATTTGGTAGAAGAAACATGGATGTAACACCAAATGAAGCAAGAAATTATATGCTTTATCAGTTAGGAGCATTAAGTGCTTTTGCGAAAGCTCATGGTACAAATTTGCAACATATGAAACTTCACGGTGCATTTTACAACACCGCATGTGTTAAGAAAGAATTAGCAGATGCTATAGTGGATGCGATACTAGAAGTAGACAAAGACATTATTGTTATGGCATTAAGTGGTAGTTACTTATTACAAAGAGCAGAAGAAAAAGGATTGAAGGTTGCCCACGAGGTGTTTGCAGATAGGGCATATAACATTGATGGCACATTAGTTAACAGAAAACTTCCTGGAGCTATGGTACATGACAGGGATGTGGCAATCCAAAGGATTAAAAGAATGGTACTAGAGGGTAAGGTAACTGCAATAGATGGAACGGATATTGACATTAAAGCAGATTCGATATGCGTTCATGGGGACAACCCTGAAGCAGTTAATTTTGTTAAATTTATAAAGGAAAGCTTAGAGGCAGAAGGTATAGAAGTTAAAAATATAGGAAGTTTCATAGAAAAGGAGGAATTAGCATATGGAGAAAACAAAGGGTAAAAATAAAAATTATTCTGTTCTTATTGGTGCAGCATTCTTAATGGCTACATCTGCAATTGGTCCAGGGTTTCTAACACAAACAGCTGTATTTACTGGACAACTTAAGGCTACATTTGGATTTGTCATACTTACATCTGTTATTTTATCTTTAATTGCTCAATTAAATGTTTGGAGAATTATAGGTGTTTCTGGACTTA
>JAPXKQ010000098.1:0-8524 GCA_033809995.1 Tissierellaceae bacterium | reverse complement strand
AGGTAAACCCACTGATAGGTTCAGCAGGAGTATCAGCAGTACCAATGGCAGCAAGAGTAAGCCAAAAAGTAGGACAAGAAGCAAATCCAAGAAACTTCTTACTAATGCATGCAATGGGACCCAATGTTGCAGGAGTAATAGGCTCAGCAGTAGCAGCAGGGTTGTTGTTGAATTTCTTTGGAGGTTAAAATATAATTAAAAATTAAAAAATAAAAATTAAGAATTAGTTTGCCCGAAATTTCTGTTGGATTTCGGGTAACATTTTTTATTGGAATTGGGTAATAAATAAATTGAATAATATTATTATTTTATTATTTTTAATTTGATTTTTAACTTTTAACTTTTAATTCTTAATTTTTAATTAATAAAGGAGGTGTTTTTATGTATTCTGGATATATAACCGATGTGGAAGGTATAAAAGTAGGGCATGAGCAGTCAAAAGAAGGCATGACTGGTTGTACTGTTATCATATGCGAAGAAGGTGCAACAGGCGGCGTGGATGTAAGAGGCTCAGCTCCTGGTACCAGGGAAACGGATTTATTTAAAGCTGAAAAAATGGTGGATAAGGTTCACTCTGTTGTTCTTTCTGGAGGGTCAGCCTTCGGACTTGATGCAGCTTCGGGTGTTATGAAATATTTAGAAGAAAACAATATAGGATTTGATGTTGGAGTAACTAAAGTTCCAATTGTTGCTTCCGCTGTTATATTTGATTTAAATATTGGTGACTTTAGAATACGCCCAGATTTTAATATGGGGTACAATGCAGCAAGTATAGCAAGCTCAGATGAAAATAGGCAAGGCAATATAGGATGCGGAATGGGGGCTACTGTAGGGAAAATTTTAGGACCTGAGTATGCAATGAAATCAGGATTAGGTAGTGCCAGTATAAAATTAGGGGAGTTAGTTGTAGGGGCTATTGTTTCTGTAAATTGCTTTGGGGATGTTTATGACTATGAGAATAATGTTCAATTAGCAGGAGTATATGATTACAAAAACAAAAAAATATTAAATACAGTAAGTATAATGAAGGGTGAAAATATAAATATAAATTTTCCTATGAGAAATACTACCATTGGAGTTGTAGCTACAAATGCGATACTTACTAAGGCGGAAGGAAACAAGGTAGCACAAATGACACATAATGGCTTTGCTCGTTCAATTAACCCGATTCATACAATGCTAGATGGAGATACAATTTTTACAATGGCGACAAATAAAATTCAATCTGATGTTAATTTAATAGGAACTTTAGGTGCAGAAGTCATGTCTATGGCAATTACAAATGCTATAAAAAGTGCAGAAAGCTACCAGAGCCTAATTAGCTACAAAAATCTATTGTATTAATATAAAATTACAATTATAATAAATAGGAAAGTTTTACTTTGCTGGCATCTATATGAGCTGGACATTTATAAATTTTCAAAAAAATATCGACTGGTATCCTATATGGAACTAGAGCGGAGGGATAATATGAATAGAAATAGTAAATTTGACGTGAGAAAATTGGCAATCATAGGTGTCCTAGGAGCTATATCAGCTGTATTAGGTATGACACCTTTGGGATTTATTCCTATTGGACCAACTAGAGCAACTATAATGCATATTCCAGTAATTATTGGAGCAATTATGGAAGGTCCTATTGTAGGAGGTTTTGTAGGGCTTATTTTTGGTTTATTTAGTATTTTTCAAGCCATTACAAATCCTACACCTATATCATTTGTTTTTTATAATCCTTTAGTTTCAGTGCTTCCAAGAATTTTGATAGGTGTATTTACCTACTATTCTTATAATGCATTAAAAAAATTGGGAAATAAAAAAACTATTGGAATACTATATTTACTTTGGACTTTAATAATATTCTATTTAGCATATGGGATATACAAGAATATCACGGAGTCAACAAATCTTTACTTATTATTGATGAATATAGGACTTCTTCTTTTAACCATAATTTTAGCTTATTTTACTACTGTGAAAATTAAAGATAAATCATTAGACATAATTATTTCAACAATTATTGGAACCTTAACAAATACTCTAGGAGTTCTTTCTATGATTTATTTCTTCTACGCACAAAGATTTGTAGAAGCATTAGGGCAAGATGCAAACATGGCCCGAAATATCATATTTGGAATTGGGTTAACAAATGGGATTCCAGAAACCATAATAGCCATAATAATTGTTACGAGTGTAGTTGGAGCTCTTAAAGGTAGGAAAAAATAGTAGAAGGTGATAATTTGTTATTAGTTATAGATGTGGGTAATACAAATATTGTCCTAGGAGTTTATGATGGCAAGGAATTAAAATATGATTGGAGAATATCAACTGATAAGGACAAGACATCAGATGAGTATGGTCTATTATTTGAGCAAATATTTAAATATAATGGAATAGATATAAGTGAAGTTGAAGATATAATTATTTCTTCAGTTGTACCAAATTTGATGCATTCTCTACCTAATATGTGTTTAAGATATTTTAAGAAAAACCCTATAGTGATTGGACCAGGCGTTAAAACTGGTATGAATATAAAATATGATAATCCTAAAGAGGTTGGGGCTGATAGGATAGTAAACGCAGTCGCAGCATATGATAAGTATGGGGGACCCCTTATTATCGTAGATTCAGGAACTGCTATTACCTTCTGTTGTGTTAATAAAGAGGGAGAATATTTAGGAGGGGCAATTGCACCAGGAATTAGGATTTCAGCTGACGCATTATTTTTAAGAACTGCAAAATTGCCTAAAGTTGAAATTATAAAACCTGAAAAAGTTATTGGCAAGAATACTGTTAGTAGCATACAATCAGGTTTAGTCTATGGATATATTGGCATGATTGATTATATAATTGAAAAGATGATTGGGGAAATGGGAGTAGATTCTGAGGAAATAAAAATAATAGCTACTGGAGGATTTTCTAATCTTGTAGCTAAAGAAAGCAAATATATACAAAAAATTGATAAGCTTCTAACCTTAGAAGGATTAAGAATTATATACGAAAGAAATAAGTAAGTAAGTAGAATTCTACTTACTTTTCTTTTAGTAGAGGTGAAACGAATGAGAATTGGGAATATTGAATTGAAAAATAATATATTTTTAGCCCCAATGGCTGGAGTTACAGATTTGACTTTTAGGATAATTTGCAAGGAAATGGGTGCAGGTTTAGTAGTTACTGAAATGGTCAGTGCTAAAGGAATGTATTATAATGATGAGAAAACCAATGAGTTAACTATCGTAGATGAAAGGGAAAGACCTATAGCGTTACAAATATTTGGCTCTAACCCAATGATTATGAGCAATATCATAGAAAACAAATTAAATAAAAGATGCGATATAGATATAATTGATATTAATATGGGGTGCCCTGCTCCAAAGATAGTTAAAAATGGTGATGGTTGTGCCCTAATGAAGGACCCTAAACTTGTTAAAGAAATAATAACTAATGTTGTCAAAGTCTCTAATAAGCCTGTAACAGTGAAGTTTAGAATGGGCTGGGATGAGAAAAACATAAACGGTGTAGATATAGCCAAGATATCTGAAGAAGCAGGTGCCAGTGCTATTACCATACATGCTAGAACTAGAGATATGTTTTATTCTGGGGAGGCAGATTGGAATTTTATAAGGAAAATCAAAGAGTCAGTTTCCATTCCTGTAATAGGTAATGGTGATGTATTTGAACCAGAGGATGGACTAAGACTTTTAAAAGAAACAAAATGTGATGGAATTGCAATTGGAAGAGGTTCCATGGGAAATCCTTGGATTTTTAAAAGAATAAATAATCTATTGGAAGGTAAGGATGACGTAATACCTACAAATGAAGAAATCATCAATATGAGCATCAGACACTTAAATATGGTGTGTGAGTTAAAAGGTGAAGATATAGGGGTAAAAGAAATGAGAAAACAACTCTCCTGGTACTTAAAGGGAATGAGAAATTCAAACGAAATCAAAAACAAAATCAATACTATAGAATCTAGAAATGAAATGATTGAAATATTACTGGACTATTTAGATAAATTATCTAGTTAATGTATATGAATCTATTCCCCTTCATATAATGATAAAAACAAAAGGAGGGAGTTAAATTTTATTATATATTTTAAATCATGAAAAATATAAAAGCTGGTATAAATCAAATGGACTGAAATACCTACCCGATTTTCTACTACCTAAATTTAGGCCCAAGGAAATAGAAAACATAGTAAAGGGTGAAGAAGAAAATTTAGGACGAATAATAGGCGTCAATTTAAAACCAGTTGATTTTTCGGATTGTAATCAGCTTTCAATATTTATTGAAAGTATATCAAAACTTAAGACAGAGAAAGATACGACATTTTATATTGAGGGTATAGAGAATATATCTAAAGAAATTATATTAGAAATAGAGAGGGAAACTGGTTTAATTTATAAATCTGGAGACAATACTAGGGTACTAAATATACCACAAATTATAATTAAAGTTTATGATATTCTAGAAGAGGATTATAATAGTAAAGAAACCTTGGTAATTTGTAGCGATAAGGAAAGACTACTACACCTATTGCAGATATTATCTAATTATTTTAAGTTTCTATCAGTATTTGGTTTGGAAGAGTCCATACAGAATGAAATATATGAAGAGATACTTCAATCTACGGGAATTTCAATTTTTCAACCAGTTAATATTGAAAGATTGCTTAAAATCTATAATATTATAATAAATTTCAATGATGAAATAGATTTAGATTTATCAAATATTAGAAATGATGTATTAATAATAGATTTTAGTGGAAAGAAACCTTTTAATTCCCTAGGAAAGAAAGGTGTCGTTATAAAGGATATTAATTTTCAAATAGGTTTTGAAAATATACTTTTAGAAAATTACGTTTCACCTGCTCTATTAGAAGGTTTAAATGAAAATATGGGTAAAATATTTGCTCAAATAAATGTAATGGACTCTTTCTACTATGTTGAAGAAGTAATAGGAACAAGAATAAGGTTGAAAGGTAAGTTTTAAACTTGACAATGTAGTTAACGTTGATTATAATATTCTGCATACAATAAGGAAAAACGGGCTTCTTAATATTAACAAACATATACTTAGATATTATAGCATAATTATCTTTTATTAAAGTTAGAGGAGTGATAATATGACTGAAAAGGATGTATTTTTAACAGCTGAGGGGCTAGATAAACTTGAAAATGAATTAGATGAACTAAAGTCTGTAAGACGAAAAGAGGTAGCTGAAAGGATAAAACAGGCTTTAGACTTTGGAGATATAAGTGAAAATGCCGAATATGATCAAGCGAAAAATGAACAAGCAAAATTAGAAGAAAGAATAGCAAGATTAGAAACAATTCTAAGAAATGCTAAACTTATAGATGAAGATGAAATCACTACACATGTGGTAAGCATTGGTTCTAAGGTTGTAGTTAAGGATTTGGAATTCGATGAAGAAATGGAGTATACTATAGTTGGTTCAGCAGAAGCTGACCCTTATTGTGGAAAGATTTCAAATGAATCCCCATTGGGAAAATCTTTATTAGGAAGTAAGTCTGGTGAAGTAATTGATGTTCAAGTTCCCGATGGAGTTATTAAATATAAGGTGTTGAATATAACGAGGTAATGAGATATCCCCTCGTAATAAGGTGATTATAATTCTTACCTCGTTGATGCGGTGTGAAGAAACTGCAAGCAGTTTCACTGATGCATAAACTAGATAGTTATAAGCTAAGGAGGAAAAATATGAGCGGTACTGAAGTTAATTTAAACGAAATGCTACAGATTAGAAGGGATAAGTTAAATCAATTAATTGAAGCTGGGAAAAATCCATATTTAATTGAAAAGTTTGACTATACGCATTATAGTACAACAATAAAAGAGAAGTTTGAGGAATTAGAGGGTCAAAAGGTTGCAGTAGCAGGAAGAATTATGTCCAGAAGAGGCCACGGTAAAGTTAGTTTTATTGATATCCAAGATAGTGAAGGCAGAATTCAAATATTTGCTAAACAAGATGTACTTGGAGAAGAAGAATATAAGGATCTATCATTATTGGATTTGGGAGATATTATTGGTGTAAATGGTGAAGTATTTAAAACTAAAGCTGGCGAAATATCCATAAGGGCTGAAAAGGTTTTACTACTTACTAAATCATTACAAATACTACCTGAAAAATGGCATGGATTGAAAGATCAAGATATAAGGTATAGACAAAGATATGTAGATATGATAGTTAATCCAGAAGTAAAGGAGACCTTCATCCTAAGAACTAAGATTATTAAGGCCGTAAGGGAATTCTTAGATGAAAGAGGATTTTTAGAAGTGGAAACTCCTATACTTAGCCCTATTGCTGGAGGGGCTAATGCAAGACCATTTGCAACACACCATAATGCATTAGATATTGATATGTACTTAAGAATAGCAAACGAACTGTACTTAAAGAGACTCATTGTGGGTGGATTTGAAAAGGTATATGAAATGGGTAGAATGTTTAGGAATGAGGGGATGAGCCCTAAACACAATCCCGAATTTACAAATATAGAATTGTATCAAGCCTATGTAGACTATGAAGAGATGATGAGGCTAACAGAAGAATTATTTGCCTATGTAGCAGAAAAAACTCTAGGAACAAAAGTAATCAACTATCAAGGTACTGAACTTGACTTAACACCTCCTTGGAGGAGACTTGATATGGAAGATGCTGTTAAAGAATTTACTGGTGTTGATTTCTCTACTATAGATACTGATGAGGAAGCAAGGGCAATAGCAAAGGCTAAAGGATTAGAAATAAATCAAAATATGACAAGAGGTCATATTATATCACAAATGTTTGAAGAATTCTGTGAAGAACATTTAATTCAACCTACCTTTGTCACTGGACATCCTGTAGAAATATCACCATTAGCTAAGAGAAATCCAGATGACCCTAGAAAAACAAATAGATTTGAAGCATTTTTAAATAAATGGGAATTGGCAAATGCCTTTTCCGAATTAAATGACCCAATTGATCAAAGACAAAGATTTGAAGATCAGGTTAAACAAAAAGAATCTGGAGATGATGAGGCTCATCCAATGGATACAGATTTCTTAAATGCAATCGAGGTAGGATTACCTCCAACAGGAGGGTTGGGAATAGGTATAGATAGAATGATTATCTTATTAACTAATCAACCTAGTATTAGGGATGTATTGTTGTTCCCTACTATGAAACCTATTGAAGAATAAATAATGTAGTGGCGGGATTCCATGCCCGCCTATCTAAGCGGTAGATTTTAAATCTACTGCTTTTTTTGTAATAAATATTCAAAAAAGGCTAATAATAATACAGATAAAAATCTAAGGAGGGTTATTATGGACTTTACATTAACACAAAAAGAAACGATGATTTTAGAAGACGGTAAAAAACAAGAAGATATTTGCGTAAAAAAATATCAAAGCTTTGCCAATCAGGCAAAGGATCCTGAATTAAAGAACTTGTTCAATAAATTGGCAACTGAAGAACAACACCATCTTAATATTATTGATCAATTATTGAAGGGTAATACTCCTAATCTTACACACAATTTTCAAAGCCAAGGAAATCAACAGACTCAACAGAGTGGTAGTGAAAATATGACATTTAATAGTGCACAGGATGCATTATTATGTGGTGATTTATTATCAACTGAGAAATTTGTTTCAGGCTTTTATGATACTGGGGTATTTGAGTCTGCCAATAAACAAGTAAGAACTGCTCTTCAACATATACAAAAAGAAGAGCAGAAACATGGAGAACTACTATTTAACTATATGAATTCCAATGGGATGTATAACGTAAAATAGTGGAATAATATTTTGTCGATTTTATATTGACGAATATTTTCAATCGTGTTATATTAATAATCTGGTCGGAAGTGACCATGGATTTTTAAAAATGAAGTTTCAAAAAGATTTAAAAAGATTTAAAAAAGGTATTGACAATAATACCTAAAGAGAGTATCATATTAAAAGTTGGCTCACAAAAAAGCCAATAAAAATTCTTAAAAAAATAGTTGACAAGTCCAGCAAGGATATGTTATACTAAATAAGTTGTCTCAATCACGAGATGACAAACAGAACCTTAAAAACTAAACAGTGTGAGATACTTTGAATAAATTACAAGAAACAAATTTTAGTCAGCAAATAAAGAGCTGATCAAACTCAAAACTTTTAAATGAGAGTTTGATCCTGGCTCAGGACGAACGCTGGCGGCGTGCCTAACACATGCAAGTCGAGCGAAGTAAGTTCAGATGAAATTTTCGGATGGAATTTGAATTTATCTTAGCGGCGGACGGGTGAGTAACGCGTGAGGAACCTGCCTTCCACAAAGGGATAGCCTCGGGAAACTGGGATTAATACCTTATGACACTAATATATCGCATGGTATATAAGTTAAAGCGTAAAGCGGTGGAAGATGGTCTCGCGTCCCATTAGCTAGTTGGTGAGGTAACGGCTCACCAAGGCTGCGATGGGTAGCCGGCCTGAGAGGGTGAACGGCCACACTGGAACTGAGACACGGTCCAGACTC
>JAPXKQ010000097.1:0-8531 GCA_033809995.1 Tissierellaceae bacterium | reverse complement strand
GCTTTTATCATGGAATAATCGTAAAAAAAGATTTTTCTCTTCGACCAATATGATACTGATTAACCTGTCAAATTGGAATTTTATAAATCCTTTTGCTTTCGGGCCTTCCAAATAGTAGCACATCCAATAATCAGGGAAAGCACTGCTGGAATTTCGTAAACTATGTTGTTCATATCCCTTGCTCCCAGCCAGAATATAATACATGCTAACAGAACGTTCATAATCCCACTAATCAAGTACATTATATGGACCTCCTTCAACTTTCTATTTATCGCCCTCTTAGATTATATATAAATAATCTGCATTTATTTCATACCCATAATACCACGTTTTTCTGTGTTATTAGGTCAAAATAGATGCAGGTAAGATTATACTCATTATCGGGACACGGCATTATGCCTGGCGAGTGTATACAAAGAATGTAATAGAAGCAGTTAATAGCGCCAGTGAAATCAAAACTGTAAGAATACTATATGTTTGCCAAACAAGTAACGTTGGCCAATCGTATCCGATGAGCATTGGGAAAACCAAATACATAGTGAATATGGCAACAGTAACCATTAGCCAAACAACGGTTATGACTATTCTCTTTTTGGTTATTGATTGCCACTCATTCATCTTCTTTCTGCGTAATCCAAAAATAAAGAAAATGATAGCCAACAGGCAAACAATAATTGTAGCAGACGAAAGAATGATGTCCAAAAGCTGTATGCCACTTATTTTATACGACTGCGTAAGATTGCCGTCCAATATATCTTTAATGCTTTTTACCAGACCGATATTGGTATTAGCGCCGTTGGTTAGCAGGCAGAAAGCCATTCGTTCATTTGGCAGTATTACCACTTCGGTTGAGAAATTGGGATTGCCCCCTGAGTGCTCAATAATTGTTTTGTCATCGTTTACCATCCATCCCGCCGCATAATGTATTCCATTAACATCTGGATAATATAAATTATTTTTAACTTAGTATAACATAAAAATAAAACAGATGCCATCTTGCATCTGTTTTATTCTATCATTCGTGGCGGAGAGAGAGGGATTTGAACCCCCGGCACAGGGATTGCCTGTGCAACGGTTTTCGAGACCGCCACCATCAGCCTCTCGGACATCTCTCCATATTTCATTATTATTTTTTGTCTCTTAAGCCCTTAAAAAAATCCCTTAAAATTTTACTACATTCCTTTTCCAATACACCATAAGTCATATCCACCCTATGGTTAAATTTCGGGTTTCTTACCAAATCCTCTACTGAACCACAACATCCCATTTTAGGGTCTTGTGCCCCTACTACAAGCCTTTTTATCCTAGAGTTCACAATTGCACCTGCACACATGGGGCAGGGCTCCAGAGTTACATACATTGTACAATCCTCTAATCGCCAACCTCCTAAATATTGGCTAGCCTCTTTAATTGCCATAATTTCAGCATGAGCAGTAGGGTCTTTTAAGGTTTCTCTAAGATTAAACCCCCTACCTATTACCTTATCATTGTAGATAATAATTGCACCTACAGGTACTTCATAGGTGCAGATCATCGCCAATTTTATAGCTTCCTTCATATAATATTCATCCATAATTTCACCTAATGGTGCACCCGAGAGGAATCGAACCCCCGCACACGCCTTAGGAGGGCGCTGCTCTATCCGACTGAGCTACGGGTGCATATTCACCATACCATTTTAGTATATTTTCATATCATTGTCAAATATTTTTAATCTCATAATCTATTATATCCAAAACTACCAAAACTCGTATCATTTTATATAACCTAAGTAGAATGATTAAAGGGAGGATTACCTCCCTTTTTATTATGCCACTATTGATTTGTTTAATCTTGTTTTTTGTAAAAAATAAATTCCGATTAAAACAACTAAACCAAATAAGTCAGTCAAAAGACCTGGTTTTAATAACATAAAAGATGCAGCTACTAATAAAAGCCTTTCATATATCTTACAATGATCTATTAAATATCCTTCTACAGCACCTGCAAGGCAAACTATTCCCAGCATTGCCGATAACATTATTGGAATTGCACTATAGAAAGGTAGGAATGTTACAGTTGAACCTACTACCTCTTTTACCATTATTAAAGTTGGATCCAATGCAAATATATATGGTACTATAAATCCTGCTAGAGCCAATTTTACAGCTTGGAGTCCAGTCTTCATAGAGTTAGCACCTGCAATACCTGCCCCTGCATATGCTGCCAATGCAACTGGTGGAGTGATATCAGCTACTACACCAAAATATAGTATGAAAAGGTGAGCTGCCATTAGATTTACATCAAGTTTTAATAATGCTGGAACTGCCATAGTAGCAAGTACAATATATTTTGCTGTTGTTGGTAATCCCATACCAAGGATTAGTGAGGCTATCATTGTGAAGAATAATGTTAATATTAGTTTTCCTTGTGCTAATGTCACTATAATTTCTGCAATACGAAGTCCAAGTCCTGTCAGTGTAACTACACCAACTATCATACCTGCACAAGCACACGCACACGCTACTCCTACTGCGCCCTTAGCACCTGATTCAAATGCTCCAATAAGGTCCTTTATTCCAAAGGATTTATCCTTTTTAATTAAAGTAGCAATTGTGGCAATTAAAACTGATATAACAATGGCACGAAATGCTGCTGCTAATGGAGTATATCCAGCTATCAAGAAATATATAATTATTAATAATGGAATTAGCAAGTATCCGTTCTTTAACAATAATTTTCCTACCTTGGGGAGTTTTTCCTTTGGTAGTCCCTTTATTCCAAGTTTACATGCTTCTAAATGTACCATTGTACCAACTGCAAAGTAATATAAAAGTGCTGGAATGGCTGCTGCTATTATAATCTTTACATATGGTATACCAGTGAACTCTGCCATTATAAATGCTGCTGCACCCATTACTGGTGGCATAATTTGCCCGCCTGTAGATGCTGCTGCTTCTACTGCTCCTGCAAAATACGGTTTATATCCAGTCTTTTTCATTAATGGTATAGTAAATGCACCTGTTGTTACGGTATTAGCTACAGAACTACCAGAAATTGAACCCATAAAGCCACTTGCAACTACCGCGGTCATAGCTGGACCACTTCTAGTATGTCCTGTCATAGCAAAAGCAAGATCAATAAAGAATTTACCAACTCCTGTTTTGTCTAAAACTGCTCCAAATAATATAAACATAAATACAAATGTTGCTGAAACTCCTAATGGTATTCCCAATATTCCTTCAAGGCCTAGATACATATGAGATATAATTCTTTCTGTACTATAACCTCTATGTGCTAAGATGCCTGGTAAATATGGTCCAAAATATGCATAAGCAAGGAAACAAATTGCAACGATTGGAAGTTCAGGACCAACAACCCTTCTGGTTACTTCTAAAGTTATTAATATAGCTAGTCCACCTAATAATAGGTCTGTGGTAGTAGCGCTCCCACCTCTCAAAGCAATTTGTTCATTGAATATAAACAAATATCCAAATACAACTACTACAAGTATAATAAAAACAAAGTCTAAAATTGTCGTTCTATCCTTAGGAGATTTTTCTCTTGCAGGATAGAACAAAAAGCCCAAAGTAAAAGCAAAAATGATATGTAATGCTCTCTGTTTTGCTGATAACAATGTTCCAAATCCTGCAGTTATAAACTGAAATGTTGACATGGCAATAGCTACTAGCATGGCAACAGTTCCTATAGTTCCTTTTAACTTTCTCAGCTTACCAGTTTCTTTATCATACTGGTCCATAAGCTGGTCGACGTCCATTGCCACATCCGATTCAGTTATCAAAATTTCGTCTTTCACTATAAACCCTCCCTTAAAATGTATGCTAATAATGGGACTCTATTAACTTTAAATTCTACCCCTGTCCTAGGTTTACTAAAATCAAGGAACTTATAACTCTTATACTTATATATTAATTCATGGTTTGCCCGCTCTGCTCCAGTACGATATACCAAATTATTCATCACTTCATTTATATCATAAATCCTAAAACCTTTATTTTTCATTTCAAATGTATAAGGTGTAGATGCGGGAAGCCCAGCTCCAAAGGATTCAAAATAGGTTTCGGTCAGGATGATTTCTCCATCTTTAATTACATACGTTTCAGTTACTGGACATAACTGTACTGAATGTGTATAAGCTACTGTAAAACTTGCACCTTCTTCTATCCGCCAAGATTTTAAGTATTCATTTGTTTTAAAATCTCTAGCTTCCAATATACTAATCTTATATAGATTTAAAAATAATAGAATTATAAAAATTAATAGAATGATTACGCAAATTGTTTTTTGAAGGGTATTGAATTTCTCAATACCCTTCCATTTTTTATTTTTACTTGATACCCTTTTCATCATAGAATTTCTTTGCACCTGGATGTACCTCTATTGGCATACCTGCTAAAGCAGTTTCTAATTTAATATCATTTCCTCTAGCATGAGTGTCTATAATAACTTGTCTTTGTTCAAACATTTGCTTAGTAAGATTGTAAACTAAATCTTCATCCAATTTTTCTGGAACAACAAGCATTGCCATTACAGCTGCAGCAGTAACATCTACATCATTTCCTTTATAGCTGCCACCAGGAATTACAACTTCTGTATAGAAAGGATATTTTGCATTTAAGGATGCTATCTTATCACTATTAACTGGAACTACTACTATATCAGCAGTTTGAGTAACTTCTGTTACAGCTGATGTAGGAACTGCAGCAGTTACGAATGCAGCATCAACTTGTTTATCCTTTAATTGATCTGCTGCTTCATTAAATGATAAGTAGTCAGCTTTTCCTAAATCATCATATGTTAGTCCGTATTCTGCTAATATCTGTCTAGCGTTAACTTCTGTACCAGATCCCGGAGCACCTACTGCTACCTTTTTACCTTTTAAATCTTCTACAGTTTTAATACCAGAATCCTTTGTTGCTATAATTTGTACAACTTCTGGATATAGCATCGCCATACCGCGGATGTTCGTAATTTTTTCTTTGTCTTTAAATGTTTCTGTACCAGTATAAGCATAATAAGTAACGTCGTTTTGTACGAAAGCGATTTCAGTCTCACCTTTTGAAACTAATCCTATGTTTTCAACAGAAGCACCTGTTGATTGAGCA
This sequence comes from Tissierellaceae bacterium, assembly GCA_033809995.1. Taxonomy (GTDB): domain Bacteria; phylum Bacillota; class Clostridia; order Tissierellales; family Tissierellaceae; genus Paratissierella. The sequence goes on along the minus strand of JAPXKQ010000097.1, from coordinate 3,426 downwards.
TTTGCCGTAACGCCAGGAATGTTTTCGTTAAATATTTTAGCCATTGCACCACCTAGTGGATAATAAGTACCGCCTGTCCCACCTGTGGCAATAGAAACGAAAATTTCCTTTCCGGGTTTTCCTGATGCTGGTTTTTCACCACAGCCTACTAATAATGATGTTAATAAAACTACTACCATCATAATGGATAACGTTTTCTTTGACATTTTAATCCCCCTTATTATGTTATTAAAAGTTTGTTTTAAATAACTTATATAGGATATATATAAGTTATTTAAAACACTATCAATTTAATTATACAACATAACGAAGTATTAAGCTACTAAAAAATGTTATTTAATCAATTCTAACCCATTTAGGTATTTTCTTAAAACTTCAGGCACTATAATGGAACCATCTTCCTGTTGGAAATTCTCCAAGATTGCTGCAAAAGTTCTTCCTACAGCTAATCCAGAGCCATTTAATGTGTGAAGATAATCCACCTTACCATTTTCTCTTCTAAATCTAATATTGGCACGTCTCGCTTGAAAATCCTCAAAATTACTACAGCTTGAAATTTCCACATATCTGCCATAGCTAGGCATCCATACTTCTAAATCATAAGTTTTTGCAGATGAAAAGCCTAAATCACCAGTGCTTAGCATAACAACCCTGTATGGTAATCCAATTCTTTTTAGCACCTCTTCCGCATTACTTGTCAATTTTTCTAGTTCATCATAAGATGTATCTGGATGAGAAAATTTAACTAATTCAACCTTATCAAATTGGTGATTTCTAATAAGCCCTCGAGTGTCTCTACCTGCAGAACCAGCCTCTTGTCTAAAACAAGGAGTATATGCTGTATAATATATTGGCAATTCTTTTTCATCTATAATCTCATCTCTTAATAGATTGGTTAAAGGAACTTCAGCTGTCGGAATAAGGAAGAAATCTTTACTTGGCAAATGGAACATATCCTCTTCAAATTTAGGCAATTGACCTGTACCAATCATGCTATCCCTATTTACCATAAATGGGGTTGAAAACTCTGTATAACCATGGTTTTCTGTATGAAGTTCAAGCATAAAATTGATAATGGCTCTTTCAAGCTTAGACCCCAATCCTTTAAATATTGTGAATCTAGCTCCAGCAATCTTAGATGCTCTTTCAAAGTCTAATATATTTAGTTTTGTACCTAAATCCCAATGTGGTTTAGGCTCAAATTCAAATTCTGTTGGTTCACCCCATTTTCTTACTTCCAAATTATCTGCATCGCTACTGCCTTCGATTACTGAAGGATGAGGTGTATTTGGTATTTGTAAAAGCAATTTCTTTAGTTCTTCATCAATTTCTTTTACCTCTTGATCAAATTCTTTGACCTTCTCTGATAATAGCTTCATTTTGTTGAAGATTTCTGAAACATCTTGACCTGCTTTTTTAAGATTAGGTATATCCTTTGAAGCCTTATTTTGCTCAGACTTCATCTCTTCTACTTGAACTAATACCTTTCTTCTCTTTTCATCTAGTTCCAATACTTTATCTATTGGAAAATTACCATGTCTTTTTTTCAATGCATTTACTACTTCTTCTGGGTTAGACCTAATTCTTCTTATATCTAACATTTTAAAACCTCCTTAGTTTAATTAAGAATTAAGAATTAAAAATTAAAGATTTATGCTGCTTTTTCATTTTTTAATTTTTATCTTTTAATTTTCAATTTTATTACAATAAAAAACTCTCGATCCCTAAAATATAGGGACGAGAGTATACCCGCGTTGCCACCCTAGTTAGCCAAATGATTGGCTCACTCGATAGTTATTAGCTCTAGGTTGGATTCAATAATCTTTCTTATCGGTTCACACCAAAATGCCGACTCTCTGTAAAGATACGATTATTTACTATTTCCTTATCATCGCTAAAATATATAATTACAAAAAATTATAGCATAACCACAAACTATGTCAAGGGTTTAAAGCTAATTTTCATAATTGTCTTTTGGTAAATAACCTCCTAGGTTATTTTTCGATAAAACCCAGGTTGTACCAATTGCTCTTATGAAAGTTTGATATCAGCCAGTAGTATTCCATTAATAATTCCCAAAGTATTTCTCACAGGTGTTGCAACTGCTATGCTAAAATCATCCGTAGCAGCCGATATATACGGCTCAGAGTGATAAAAATTGCCCTTTATAGCTTCCTTGAAGTAATCCCTGTGGAATACATTATCTCCTTTTACCTCATGGGGAATTACAGCCCTAAGTATACCTTTAGTATCTATATAGGCTAGTAATTCTATATATTTATTCTTGCCCATGGTCTCCTCTATAAGAGTCTGGACCTTTTGCAAATCTTCTCCTTTAAGTTCTGATTTGTTTGAAAGCTGAGTCAATACTTTCTTCGTATCCTCTAGCCTCGATTTATGTTTATCCTGAAGCTTTAAGCCCTTCCTATAATCAATAAAACAGTCATTAAGCTCTTTAGCCATTACATCTAGATTCTCTATAAGATTAAATACCTGTTCTGTTGCAGCCAACTGTTCTTGGGTGCCTGCTGAAACCTGCTGAGATTCTGCTGAGGACTCTTCAACAGATGCTACAATATCCTCCATAAGAGAACTGATTTTATTGGCCCTTTGCTTTTGGTGTGCAGTAAGTCCTTGCACTTCATGGAAGGATTGAACAGTCGTACTGCAAACCTTATTAACCCGTTCAAAATCCTCCTTACACTTATTGGATATGATAATATCCTCTTTGGCTTTAACTACCTGCTCTTTCATAGTTTCAGCCACTAGTCCTATTTGATTGGAGATAGTATCTACCAGTCTAGCTATTCCGTTAGCAAAGTTGGTGGATTGTTCCGCAAGTTTTCTTATCTCATCGGCAACTACTGCAAATCCTCTACCCTGCTCTCCAGCCCTAGCTGCCTCTATGGCAGCATTTAATGCCAATAGATTGGTCTGTTCACTTATATTTGTTACCTCTATGGTTATATGGGATATCTCTTTGGCATATTCCTCCAATGTAGTAACTTCCTTGGCAAGATTATCATTTATATCTGAAGTAGAACTGATGCTGGCTACTAGTTCATCAAGCCTCTTGAGACTATCACCGGTACTTTCCTGCATTATTATAGAATCCTTCAAAGTCTTTTGGGTAGAATCCTCTATTTGAACTGAGGAGTCCACCATATCCTTCATATTCTCCATGGTAAGGGTGGCTGACTCGGATATTGCCTCTATACCACTGGCTATTTGAGATATGCTTATGGCGATTTGCTCAGCAGAACGGTTAGTTTCCTCCATATTGATAAGGAGGTCTTGTACATAGTTCTTAGTTTTCTCAGAAGAGGTAAGGATATTGCCCATGACCTTTTTATTTTTGAATAAAATCTCATTCATAAGCGCCGCCACTTGCCTGTAATCACCTTTCAAATCCTCTGGAACTTCTTT
>JAPXKQ010000096.1:0-8717 GCA_033809995.1 Tissierellaceae bacterium | reverse complement strand
CTACAATATAGTAATAACCATCCTCATCAACCCTGACCATATCTCCAGTATGAATCCAACCATCCACAAGGGTTTTATTGGTTTCTTCTTCATTATTCCAGTAGCCTGAAAATATTTGCGGTCCGCTCCATAATAATTCTCCCACTTCATTAATCCCTACTTCATTCGCATTTTCATCAACTACTTTAGCTAATGCTAAATACATAGGTCTTCCAACTAATGCATATTTTTCTCTCATCTCATCATCAGTCATAAAATGTGCTACTCCGGACAAATTATTTGGACCAGCTTCAGTCATTCCATAACCTAGCACAAATTTTAATCCTTTATTCCAGAATTTCTCCATTATATTTATAGGCGTAGGAGCTGCTCCTGCCATAATCCATTTTAAAGAAGATAAATCTGCAGTTTCAAACTCAGGTAAATCAGCAATCATCCTGAAAATTGTTGCAGCACCAAATAATAATGTTGTTTTCTCTTTTTCAATAACCTCCAAAGTCTTCTTTGGATCAAACTGCTTTGATATCAATATCTTTCCACCAGCATGTAAAAGAGGTAGTGTCAGTAGATTCCAACCACCAGTATGAAATAATGGTAATATTATAAAGGCACTATCCTCATAATTAAGACCCCAGGTACAAATTTCATTCATGGAATTAAACAGTTCTGATCTATGGGAAATCATACCACCTTTAGGAAGTCCTGTAGTACCACCTGTATGGATTATTAGATGTATGTCCTCCAAATCAAGCTCTTTACAACACACTGGTTTGTTATTATAACTCATTATTTTTCTATATAGGGAATCTTCCATATTTTCAATATTATTGTTTAAACTTATGAAATTTTGTACTTTAACCTGATCCCTTATGCTTAAAATTAAATTTTCATAAATATCTTCATAAAATAAAACTTTTGGTGTTTCACTATTTATTAATTGAATTAATTCATTGGCAGACAACCTAGCATTATATGGAATCATCATTGCTCCAATTTTACCTGTTGAATAATAGCCATCTAGTAATTCTACTCTATTCCTCGATATATAAGCTACTCTATCACCTTTTTTTATTGATAATTCTTCCGCTAAATAATTAGCTAATCTGTTAGCTCTATCATTAAGCTCATTATAGGTATAGCTAATTTCATTATCCACATCATAAATTGCAACACTATGACCATTAATTTTACACCTAGATGCAAGATAATCTCCTATCCAACCATTGTTAATCAAAATAACCACTCCCCTTTATGGATTACTTATATGTCTTTACTACAGCTTCACCAACTAAAACTATATCTTCAATATCATCAGTAATGATTGTTGAGATTCTTAATCTTTTATTCGGTAACTTTTCAATAACCTTTACATGTATCTTAATAGTAGTACCTAAGTATACTGGTTTCTTAAAATCTAATGTCTGACTAATATATATGGTCCCAAACCCCGGCAGTTCCTTTCCAATTAATTCAGATATATATGATGCTATATGCATACCATGACATATACGCTTCTTAAAAAAGAATTGTTGTGCTACTTCATCACTTACATGAAAGGATTCTTTATCATTCATTATACTGGCAAAGGCGTCAACATCCTTTGCCAGTATTGTTTTTTTCATTTCTGCATAATCACCTATTTGTACATCTTCATATGCTAATTGCTTTATCATTTAATCAGTCCTTTATTAAAGCTCTATAACAGCTTCAACTTTCCTATCAAGAGAATCTGGTTTTGTTGCCAATGAAACTACAACTGTAACTATCATGGATATCGAGATAACGTTTACATACCATGGAAGTGCACCCGGCCATTTAAATCCTAAGAAGGATATTATATTAAGAATTAAAGCTGCAACTATACCAGCCATAACACCTTTTTCATTTGCCCTTTTCCACAATAATCCTAGGACGAAAACAGGAAATGTTGCTGACATTAAAGTTCCCCATCCAAATGTTCCCAATATTGCTACCATTTCACCTTGGGTAATAGAGAAGAAGATTGATGCTATACCTATAACTACCATTGCACCTTTTGCTAGACTCATTTGCTTATCTTCTGATAGATTTATCCCTACCGCATTAGGTAGATCCCTTACTATGATACTAGAACATATAGACAAGAATAAACTTGCTGATGACATTGCTGCCGCTAGAACAGCTGCATATACAAATAATTGAACTATTAATCCTGAATAATCAGCAAAAGCATAAATAGCTCTATCTCCTGATACTAAAGGTTCAATTTTCCCTGTTCCAACAAGATAGAAGGCACCATATGCTACCACTACTGTTAGTAACCCAATAACTGTATGTGATAGTGCAGTATACAAACCTAATTTTGGCATATCTTTAGGATTTTTTAATGCGTACATTCTAGTTATAACTTGAGGCTGTCCAACAGTTCCTAATATTGGGATTATCATATAAGTCATAGCTGCAACTCTTGGCATTGCTCCCCATGCATTTAGTATATCTGGAGATAATTCCTTAGTTATTCCGTTACCTGAAACTGTTCCAGCTTCTGCAACTACGTTCATTACATTGCCAAAACTTCCTGCCATTCTAAAGAATGCAACTGTCATAACCAAACCTGCTACAACCATTACTAGTCCTTGAAAAGCCTGAGTTAGGAGTCCCCCAACTTCACCACTAACGGCCATATATATAGTTAAGATCCCAAAAATTACAAGTCCGGATACAAGAGGGCTCCAGCCCACTAAGTGACTAAATAATTCAGCTCCTGCTTTTATTTGTGCTGACAAGTATGCTACACAGCCTAGAAGTAGAATAATTGACATACAAAATTTTATTACTCTGTTGTTATTAAATCTTAAATCAGAAATATCTCCTAAGCTTGCGACTTCGCCAACTTCAGCCATTGCTCTTACTTTTTTGCCTAGAATTATATAAGCCATTGCAAATGCTGCAGATGATAACATCCAAAATGTCATTGCATTACCAACTGCATACATAATACCAGGTATTCCTACAAGTGCAAAGGCACTGGCTACTGCAGCTGTACTTGATAAACCAGTTAAGAAAGGCCCAAACATTCCTGTGCTTCCGAAATAAGCTTTTGCCGAAGTTGCTTTTCTTTTTGACCACCATCCGATAAGGAATGATACAACTATCATTGCTACTGAAAATCCAATAATTACTATCCTATCAAAATTAGTCATTGCACAGCACCCCTCTTTTCTTCTTCTTTAATGGTTTCAATCTTTTTTAAGAAGCTGTCCCAATCTTCTTTAGCTAACCACTCGTCCCTGTAAATCATAAAACCTAGTGTCAATGTCAACATCCCGCCTATCCAGTAAAGAATAACTGTAGATGCAAACGAAGGATGAAAACCTAAAACTGTAAAACTTGGCACTACACCAGCAAATTTAAGAGCATAAAAATCTGCTAGATAGAAGCTAACTATCCATGTTATTGCCCATATTAGCAATGGATACAATAGGAACTTTTTCGACACTACTCCATTTCTTGCAATTCCTAATATCATGTACAATAACATAAGTACTACCCCTAAATACATACCAAGCATTGCATTTCCAAGCCAGCCTAGAACATTTATCACTGCCCATATAATCGTTGTAATGATGATAATGGTAGTGATATTTTTCTCTGACAATTTCATGATATCCCCCCTATTTTTCGTTTATGAGAGGTGAGTCATCTCTCATATTAGCTTTATTATAAACGGTTGGGTAAACGTTGTCAACATATAAATTTAAAATTTATTAATTATTTTTTGAAATTTCTAAACGGGATCTACTTAATAAGTATCAACTCATCAGCATGCCTCACAAAGAAAAAAGTATTTGGCATATACCAAATACTTAATATTTATGATTAATTATTATTTGTTCTAAAGCATCCTTTGAAGCTAACCAGCCATTATAGTCATATACATTCTTTAAAAATTTTCTAATATTATAAAATAAAGTGTTTATATTACAATCGTTTATAAAGTCAATATTTATATCTTTACTAAAACTACATACAATATAATCCATTATCGTATTCACTATTTCATATTTTACGTCGTTGTCTAAATCCTTTCCCTCAAGGCATAACTTCAATCCCTCGTAAAATCTATATCTTAAAAAGATAATAAAGTCTTCAAATATTTCAGCCTTGTTTCCCTCTTCAATTTCAAAGATAATTTTAAAGAACAAATTCCATCTAAAATCCTTATTTATAACTTCTAATATTTTAGTGCCTATTCTCCTTGTAAACTCATCATTGAAAAATATCTCTCTTTCAAATTGTATATATTCATTGAAATTAATATCATTCTTTCCAATTTCATTTAATCTATTTAATATTCTAATGAAATTATTGCTATAGTTTTCAGATTCCTCTTCTCCACCTTGCATAAATAAGTAGTTTACTATAACATCAGTAGATTTTTTAAAGTCAACTACAAAACCTATTTCTTGTTTAACCTTCACTATGTAAACATCATGTATTATTTTTGATAGTAAAGCCTGTAGCTGTGCCTTTTTAGTATTAGAATTGCTTGCATCCATACTGTTTAAATGGTTGTAAACCAACATCAATTGTCTATCAATCATTGTCAAATTGTCCTTAATTGATGACATGATATCTCTAAAGAAGTCTTCTGTTAACATATAATTAAAATTCTTATATAAAACCCTATGATCTATATCACCCCAGAAAACGTTTACTAAAGATTTAATCTGCAACTCAAAATTTACAGCTATTTCACCTTTTTTATACTTACCATCTATCTTGTATATCTCAAATCCATTTTTTTGTACTTGCGGTTGTTTAAGATCCAAGTTTAGCATAATACTTGAATTTAAAGGACTTGAATAATATCCATTTTCTTCTTTAATATTAAATAAACTTACTATATCCTTATAAATCTTTTTTTCATCTTCAATAAATCTACATTCAATTCTAAAACCAATTAAATCCGATAAATTTTTTATTAATTCTTCTGGTGTTTTATATTTTAGGTAAAAATTGTGCCTTAATATTTTCTCTTTTAAACTCTCAGGAGATTTAATTCTATAATTTACATTTAGAAAGTGGTCCTTAATAAAAAAACTATCATTAAAGAATTTTTCTAACTCAGATGCTACTCTATTTAAAACTTCAGAATTGTCATCAATTAATTCTAAAGTTTTATCTACGAATTCAAAAAGTTCTAATTTCAATTTATGACCCCCTTTATTAATCCAATACAATTATATCATAACAAAAAGGATATGCACAAAAATAAAAACCTCAAATTTTTACATAAGTTGGGGGTGGTAAAAACCACCCCCAACTTATTAAAACTTATCATAATAAATTAGCTCTTTTGGAATCCCTTTTTTCTCCAATTCCTTTACAACAGAATCTATCATAGCTTCATTCCCACAAAGATATGCTTCTTTATTTTCACCATTTTCTAAAAGCTTATCTATAGCATTATTTACCCTACCTCTTTCTCCATCCCAATCGTGTTCATCAGTGACTCTTGATAGTGTAGGTACAAATTTGAAGTCATAAAGGGTTTCTTCAAGTTCTTTAAAATAATCAAGCATAAATAAATCCTTTGGAGTTTTGGCACCAAAATAGAATGTGGCCTTTCTCTTGATGTCATTTTCCTTCATATAATTCAATAATGATAATATTGGAGCCACTCCTGTTCCAGTGGCTGCCATAATCATTTCTCTATCATTATCTTGATAGTAGAAATCACCATAAGGACCATTGATGTCAACTTTATCGCCAATCTCTAGGTGCCTATGAACATAAGTTGTAGCTACACCCTGTGGAACATATCCTATTATTAAATCTATGAAGTCTGTATGCCCTGGTGATGAAGCGATAGAATATGCTCTATAAACTTCCTCATCATTTCCCTCATATATAGGTGCTTTGAGTTGTACGTATTGACCAGGCTTAAATTTAATTTGTTCACCCTCTGGAAGTTTGAATCGAACTAATTTTATTATATCTGTTAAATCAGTTATGGAAATAACATTTGCAGAGTATTCCTTAACGTTAAACAACTCTTCAGGTATTTCAATTTTTATATCCTGTTTAACTTTACATTGACATGAAAGTCTTACGTCCCTTTTTAATTCTTCCTCAGATAAGAAAGGTAGTTCAGTAGCTAGAACTGGGCCCCCTCCTTCATGTACCTTAACTTTACAGTAGCCACAGGTTCCCTTACCGCCACAAGCAGAAGGAATAAATATTTTTTCATCAATCAATGTAGATAAAAGGGAAGAACCACCATTTACGGTAAATTGTTTATCATCATTTATAGTCATTGTAACTTGACCATAGTCCCCAATTGTTCTATCTGCTATTGTTAATAGTATTGCAAATATTGTAGACATAATAGTTAATGATACTGTGGATATTACAATTGTATTCAATATTATCCCCCCTACTGGATTTGAACGATGCCTGAGAAGCCAATAAAGGCTAGAGCCATCAATCCTGTTATAATTAGGGTTATTCCGGGACCTTCAAGGCCTTTAGGTACCCCTGCTTTAATCTTTTGACGAATTCCAGCTAATGCAACTATAGCAAGTGTCCAACCAATCCCTGAGCCTACAGCAAATGCAACAGATTGTAAAAATGTGTAATTTCTAATAATCATGAATAGTGAAACACCTAGTATTGCACAGTTTACGGTAATTAGTGGTAAAAATATGCCCAAAGCATAGTATAAATTTGGTAAATATCTTTCCAATATCATTTCCAATAATTGCACAAATGCAGCAATACTAACTATAAAGATTATAAATCTTAAAAACTCTAAATTTAGTGGCACTAAAACATAATAGTAAATGAAATAGTTAATTATAGATGTACATCCTAAGACAAATGTAACAGCCTGCCCTAACCCTAATGATGTTGGTATTTCTTTAGATACAGCTATAAATGAACACATTCCTAAAAAATTTGATAGGATCATATTATTTGTAAATATTGATGCAATAAAAATTACCATTGGATTTAGTTCAACCATTATTTAGCCACCTCACTTTTTGCTCTTTCTTGTACTGTTTTTGAAACCCATATTATTATAGCAAGGAAGAAAAATGCACTTGGGGGCATAATCATTATAGTCCATGGAGTCCACCAATCACCCAATACCTTAAATCCAAATATAGTTCCAAAGCCTAGTAATTCTCTAAAGAATGCTATAGTTAATAAAACTAGCGTATAACCCAACCCATTAAATAATCCATCAAGAAAAGCTGGAATAGGCGGATGATTTTGAGCGTATGCCTCTGCTCTACCCATAATAATACAGTTTGTAATAATTAGTCCCACATATGGACCCAATGCCTTACTTAACTCTGGCATATATGCTTTTAGGAAAATATCAACCATAATAACATAAGCCGCTATGATAAGTACTTGAACCATCATCCTAATATGCTTAGGTGTATATTCTCTTATCAGGGAAATAGTAAAAGATGAAAGTGCTGTTACAAACATTAGTCCAACTCCCATAATAAGCGAGTTAAGCATTAGATTTGTAACTGCTAGTGCCGAACAAATACCTATTATTTGGATAAATACTGGGTTGTCCAGCCATACTCCCATTAAAAATAATTTCTTAGGGCTATCTTTTGCCATTACCTAATCCCCCCTTTTTCTTTAATAAAGGTAGATAAATCTTCATTTAAAAACTTACTAACTGATTTGGATGTCAGGGTTGCTCCTGCAATAGCATCTATATTTCCACCCGGTGCTGGACGGTATATAATATAATTGTCATCATTAATATTTGAAATATCTATACCTCTAAATTGTTCTTTATAACCTTCTTCTGAAATTCTACCACCTAATCCAGGAGTTTCTGAATGGGATATAAACTCAATGCCCAATATTTTACTATAATCAGAGGACACACCAATATATGCATCGATTAGACCCCAAAGCCCAGGTCCCCCTACAGGTATTGCATAGCCTGTAACCTCACCATTCTCTAATCTAGAGAAATACTTTTTCCCTTCTATTTCTTCAGTTTCAATGTTTTCTTTAAAAACTTTATTAATATCTTCAGTATTAGTAGATGGTACATCTATATCAAATACATATAAAATCTTTTGTTGTAATTCTATCTCTTGTAGAGTAGCAATTTTTTCTGCTGTTGAGTAATCAAGATAAGCTAAAACAAACGTAAATACAGCTGTTAAAAGTGCCATGAAAATAACTGGATATGCAAATGATTTTTTCATGATGTCACCTCTTTCTTAGGGAGCTTCTCTTTTCTGTAATTTTTATATGTCTTAACGCCTTCATCGATAATAGGTGCAAATGTATTTCCAATCAATATTGCAAACATCATACCACCTGCAAACAAGGCAAATCCCCTTATTATAACTGTAACTATACCAATTAGAATTCCATAGATCCATCTTCCCTCGACTGTCTTTGGCGAGGATACTGGGTCAGTTGCCATAAATACTGTTCCAAATAAAAATCCACCCACTATTAATCCATACAATGGATTAGGAACCTGAGTGAATCCCATTAAATAGAGAAGAGTACTTAGACCTGTAAACCCTATTAAACAACCTGCCATTGTTTGCCATGATGCAACCTTCTTATAAATTAAATATATTCCTGCTAAAATTATAAGAATTACACTAGTTTCTCCAATTGATCCTGCCACATTACCTATTAATAAATTGGATGTTGGAACAAATGCCTTAGCATCTCTATAC
>JAPXKQ010000095.1:0-8862 GCA_033809995.1 Tissierellaceae bacterium | reverse complement strand
GAAGATTACTTAAAAGATGCATTGGAATCAAATATACAGCTATTTATTTAGAGGGGTGGCATGGAAACCACCCCCTACTTTGTTTTGGAATAAAGCCTCTTTGAAACTTCCATTGATAAGATATATAAAATTAAAGATGTGACAAATCCCATCAATGTAAATATTTTTTTATCCAATAAGCTAATATATTTTATAAAACCTAAGTTTAATATATTGTCCTGAAATCTAATGACTAATGCAGGCAGTATAATTAAAAGAAAATAAGCAATTATATTTAGCGACTTGCTCTTACCTAGCTTTGAATAATACATTACTAAATAAAGTGCTAAAAAAATGATTATTATGGACAAAACTGTTAAGAGGGAATAAATGCTCATACCTTGTATCCCTCCTTCTATCCTAAGCCCCGTAAACGTAAATCCATGGGTATATTTAAGAATATAGGAATAAACAAATAATATTACTCCATGTGCTACAGGAAATAAAAGTGATGATATATATCTGGATGTAACTATTAACTTTTTATCCAAAGGTATGCTGTGTAAAATCATATCCCCATCCACTTTTTGCTCCCTTTCCAAGACTATTGCAAGTGTAAGAAATAATCCCATAAATAAAAAATAACCTAACACAACAGTTGATATTGTTGTTCGTGAACTTATTATGCTACTAATAATCAAGCCCATACTCCCCGACAAAAAGTTTATTAAGAGTATAAATACAATACCTATCCTACATAATAATATATCCTTTTTAACTAAATTCCACATATTCCTCCCCCCCTATAAATCTAATTCGTTGTAGAGTATAATGGATGTGCCCATTGATACCAGCAGTATAAAAGCACCTAAAACTACTGCCCATATGCCTCCATAGTAGGTAAATAATCTACCATTAAATGCATTTCCTGTGTCAAAGTTTGAAACCCATATATTATTGGTTAATATTATTACAAAATAACTTATGCCCCTCGCTACATTTGTCGAAAAGCTAAAGTACATTGGCAAAGAAATCCCTAAAATAATACTTATAATTACAAATACTCCTACATTTTCATTCATACTTGTTGTAAGATTATTGCTAACATTTAAGAGGTTCAGGGCTTTACTATATAAGTTTATAAAGACTATATAAAATATAACGTAAATTGGTATCATTATATATTTACTATATACGATATCCCTTCTCGCAATAGGTAATGATAGGAAAATCCTTTGAGACTCTTCCTTTTTTTCATAATCGAAGCTAATTATACCAGTAAAACATGTTAGTAAGTAAATAATTGCTACATTATTTCCATGTCTTTCATCTGATATTAGGAAAAACAAAAGTGGAGCCCCTAATAACATTAAAATCACACCAGATTTTTTTGATAATAATAATTTTATATCTTTCTTTGCAAGTTTAAGCATATCCCTACCTCCCCTTTGTATAATACATAATATCCTCAAGAGTTGGTCTTTCAATGATTATATCTGTACCAAACAGTCCTTTTATCTTTTCTAAATTGTCAGTAAGTCCCTCAAATCCAACTTTTGTTTCACGATATCCCAATAGCTCTTTTCTATTATAGTCATTTAAAACTTCAGGACCACCTTTAACTATTGCATAAGTATCCATAATTTCTTCCATTGGTTTGGAGAATACTATCTTGCCCTTATCTATATAGGTAATATAATCTGCAATTTGATCTAAATCTGATGTAATATGAGTTGAGAAAAATATAGATTTATTTTCATCTTGAATAATCTTATATAAAACATCTAAAATCTCTCTCCTAAAAATAGGGTCAAGTCCTGATGTTGGCTCATCCATTATAATTAAATCAGCATGATGGCTTAGGGCAATGGCTAATGCAAATTTCATTTTCATACCTTTTGATAAATTTTTTATTTTATACTTTTGTCCTAAATCAAAATCCTTCAAATAATCATAAAATAACTTATCATCCCATTTACTATAAAATGGTGCAATCACATTTTTCATTTCTTCGATGGTGAAGGTTTCATAAAAGTGAGATTCGTCATATATAAAACCGATTCTATCCTTGATTTCCTTTTCATATTTTATATGGTCTTTTCCAAATATCTTTATTTCGCCAGAATCCTTTTTCAATAAATTCATTATTAACTTAATAGTCGTACTTTTTCCTGAGCCATTGGGCCCTATAAACCCCATTACATATCCTGGCTCCAATTTAAATGAGACATTATCAAGTTTGAATCCTTCATAATAAAATTCCTTCGTAAGGTTATTTATTTCTAACATCATTCTGCCTCCTCAAATAATATTTTGAGCATTTCGTTTATTTCATAAAAGCTAAAACCCATAAGTCTGCTCTCTTCCACTACTTCTAATAGTTTTTCTTCTATTATTTTTAATTTCTTTTCCTTCATTAATTCCTTGTTTTGGATAGCAACATAGGAGCCCTTTCCAGGTACTGTTTCTATAAAACCTTCCTTTTCTAACTCGTCATAAGCTCTTTTTGTTGTGATTACAGATATTTGCAGATCTCTTGCAAGCCCCCGTATGGAAGGCAGGAGTTCTCCTTCTTCTAACTCTCCCCTTATAATATTCCCCTTTATTTGGTTCATTACTTGGCTATATATAGGTTCATTTGATGAATTTGAAATTATAATTCTCATAATACACCTCCTCACATGAGTATACCGTTATCATGTTATATATACAGTATATGTACAGTATATGCAGTTGTCAAGAGAAACTTTTCCCTTTTCAATATAGCAAAAAAATAGTATAATTGAATACTGATAAAATGTTGAAAGTAGGAAGTATATGAAAAAAATATTAAATTATATATTATTAGTAGGACTTTTTGGGGTAACCCTATGGATTATATTAAATGAAAATTATATAGGAAATCTACCTGCATTAATAAAAAATACAAATAAAATGTACTTATTCATGGCTTTTATGTGCTTAGTTATTTATTGGTTATGTGAAGCTTATATTATTTATAGGATGAAGAGAACTTTAAATATTAAGGGTAGCTATGGAAAATCCCTCAAAGTAACTATGATAGGTCAATATTATAGCGCCATCACCCCATTTTCAACTGGTGGTCAACCTGTACAAATCTATTCTTTAGTAAGCGAAGGAGTACCTGTTGGAAAAGCTACATCAATATTTATAAACAAATTTTTGATATTTCAGGTGGTAGTTATATCTTATTCTATATTGATGTTGATTTTAAGATTTAAATTCCTAGTTGATAAAATCCGTTTAGGTGTGTCCTTTATAATTATAGGCTTTTTGTTGAATTTATTAGTATTATTCGTTATATTTGGTTTCTTTTTAAATGAAAAATTAGTAAAAGGACATTTAAAAAGATTGGTAGCCCTTGGGCATAAATTTAAAATAGTTAAAAATACTGAAAGAGCTGAGGAAAGGCTAAATAAAAGCTTAAATGATTATAAGCATAGTATAGAAGAAATGAGAAGTAATAAAAAATCCACCATTGAATTGATAATAGTATCCATCGTTCAATTGACCTTTAGCCTTGGAATTACCTACTTTGTATATCGTGCCGTTGGACTTAGTGGTGCCCATTTTATTGATATAATTGCCTTACAGGCACTTCATTATATGGCTGTATCTTTCATGCCAACCCCAGGGACTGCTGGAGCAGCTGAAGGTGGATTCTATATGATATTTAATGCAATATTCCCAAAGAATATTATGAACTTTGCTTTGCTTGTTTGGAGATTTATAGATTATTATTTAAGATTGATTATTTCTGGATCCATAACCTTAATCGACTTTATTCAAAGAAAACTTAACAAGGAAAATTGATATGAAGGCAAGATTTTACCTCACAGAAACCTCTCCTGAGTTAATGGCTTCTACTCCTTCCACAAACTCCACGACCAATTCTCCATTTTTATTGATATCAAGGGCTTCTCCTACTCTTACATCATTGCCCTTGATTACTTTAATTTCTCTACCTATTACTGAGGAGTTTTTTCTACATATATCTAGGACCTGCCCCATAGCCCCATTATCCTTGAAATGGCTATATAATTCTTCAAAGTAGTCCAATACTAGCTTAAACAATCTTTCTTTATCGACTGATTTCCCAGAAAATATTTTTAATGATGTTGCTTTTTCTCTTAATTCTTTTGGTATTTCATCTTCTCCTAAGTTTACATTGATTCCAATACCCATTATTACATAATTCACTTTATCTAAATCGCAATTCATCTCCGTAAGAATTCCACATATCTTCTTATCCCCTACTAAAATATCATTCGGCCATTTTATTTTTGACTTGATACCAATTTCCTTTAATGCTAAATGGACTGCAGCTGCACCTATTAATGTAATCCTTGATACCTTCATCATATCAACTTTAGGCTTCAATATCATGGACATATATATTCCCTTGCCCTTTTGCGAAACCCAAGTCCTACCAAGACGACCCTTACCCATAGTTTGCTCTTCAGCCACAATCACTGTACCCTCTTCTTCAATTGGTGCCAATTCTTTAGCCTTAATATTTGTAGAATCTATTAAATCAAAATGATATATCTTCCTTTTCACTTAAATGCTCCTTTTTTCTTTTAAATTTATTTTATCATAAAATTTACTTAAATACACAATTTGGGTATATACTATATAGAAATGGAGGTGTTTTGATGAAAAAATTTATTGCATTATCCTTAGTATTTATAATTTGTTTGATTCCCTTTGCTTCCTTTGCAGAGGATAGTTTAAGTATATCCAATTGGTTAGTAGATTCTAAGCTATTAGAAAATGGAGACTTGCAAGTTTCAGAAGATATAACATTTAATTTTAATGATAAATTTAATGGAGTTTATAGGTTTATTACTTATGATAGAATACATGATATTACTAGTTTAAAGGTTTATGAAGTTGTAAATGGTAAGGAAATTGAATTTACCTTAGATGAGAAAGCTAATAATGGCGATACAAATGTCTATAATTACGAGGAAGGTAAAAATGGACTAAATGTTAAAATATTTTCCCCATCTAAAAATGGACAAAAAAGCTTTAGGCTAAAATATGATATTAAAGATGTTGCTTTAATGCATAAAGATACAGGAGAGTTATATTACAAATTTATAGGTAATGAAAATGAAACCTCTATAAAACACTTTTCAGCAACTATTTCACTACCTGAATTTGATAAAAATAGGATAAAAATATTTGGACATGGTCCATTAAATGGAGAAATCAATTTTACTGATGAAAATTCAATTAGGTTGAATGTAGATAATGTCCCTAAAAACACCTTCGTAGAAGCACGGGTTTTGTATCCACTGGAATATACACCTTTAAGCAACAGAGCTGGAAACAAGACGTTAGCTGATATACTACAAGAAGAAAAGACATTTGCTGATAGAATTGCTGAAAAAGAAGCAAGAAAGGGAAGTATAAAGAAAGTACTCAATTCTATTTCTTTTATAAGTTTATTTATAGGTCTAGCTATCACAGGCTTTGTACTTAGAAAATTTAGGAGAGACCCTGAGATATATAGGGATATGAATAGCCTTTATCCAAAGGATCTATCCCCTGCAGAATTGAATCTTTTTATGAATCCAGTTATTACTTCTAGGGGTATAATGGCTACTTTATTTGATTTGGCAAGAAGGGGCTATTTGACTATAGACCAGGTTGAAAATCCTACTGCTAAGAAAAAGTATCGCAATCAAGATTTTGTATTTATTAATACAGGAAAAAGTGATTTTGAATTATTAAATCATGAAGCTTATCTTATAGATTGGTTGTTTAACGAAATAGGCGATGGTAATCAAGTATCTACAAATGATATGGACACATATCACTCTAAAAAAACGAACGCTTATAGCAAGAAATATAATTCGTGGATTAGTAAGGTTAAAAAGGAGTTGGATGCAAAAGGGTACAATGACCCAGCAGCTAGTAAGTTCGGATTTATCTTATTATTCCTAAGCTTTATATTCCTTTGTGTAGGTATAATATCAGTATCATATGAAGGACTTTATGGCATAGGTGCCATACTCTTTGGCGTTTTCTTCTTAATATATGGATTTATTCTAATAGCAAGAAAATCTGATGAAGGATTTATCCAATATGGACTATGGAAGGATTTTAAAAAGGAAGTTGAATCTTTAGGCAATGTTGATATTGGTATACCAAGAGATAAGAATATTATCAATGCTATAGCCCTTGGACTTAGCATGGAAGATTTAGAATCTTATAGACAAAATATTGACTATAATTATTACCCAATGTACTGGGGTTTATGGTATTTCACTTTAAACAATAAAGGTGGATCCATTTTTGAGGATAAGTTCAATGGAAGCTTTTATGGTGCCACAAGCTCCACAACAGGAACAAGTACTACCTTTGGTGGGGGTGGAGGCTTTTCCGGAGGCGGTGGCGGTGGAGCTGGCGGAGGAGGAGCTGGAGGGTTTTAAGCCAATGCACAATTAAAAAACAATATAAAAAATTTAAGGAGCCTCATATTTTGAGCCTCCTTTTTATTCATACTAGATTTCATAAGGTTTAGAGAAATATGGAAATATCAAGTATCTTACATATATATTTCCATATAGTTTGAGAATAAATTGCAAATAGTAATAATGATGTCATAAGCATCTAGTCCCCCCTTGGTGGCAGGATAATACACATATCTACCTTTTAATTCTTTTCCTTTTAAAGAGGCCATATATCTTTATCAAACCATTCAGTAGGCTTTCCAGATAATCTCCATAAAGCCTTGGCTTCTTTACGCTTTAATCCTTCAAGTTTGCCGTCACGAATCATTCGGATAATATCTATAATTCTAATACAGTATATATTATCTATTCCGCTATTAAGTTTTTCGTCAATAATTATCTGCAAGTCTTTTTCATCCGTCCCAAAATACGTAATGGACTTTGTTTTTGCCATTGCTAAGGAAGATACTTCACCTATATTTTTTCTAGGTTTATTAGGATTAACCATAACACTAGCCAAACTTGCAAAAGTTGCGTCATAGATATTTCTTTCAATATAACTTAATTGTTCTTTATCAATTAATTCTAAAATACCTTTTTGAATTAATGTGTCAACTTGTTCTTTGGCACATGCTGGCATCATTATTTCATCATAGACTACTTTATGCATATAAATCTTTTCTGCTATAGCAGGAAATAGAATTTCTACATATCTATATTTAGGACTACCACCTATCTTAATACATATATCTGCATCTATGATTATTTGTTTTAATTTCATAGCCCTATTCCTCCATGATTGCATCTAATTCTTCATCAGTTGGAGGTATATAAGGTTCTTCATCCTTAATTCCCATCTCTTTTACAGTAAGTCCTGCAAAATCTAAAAGATATTCTAATTTTTCTCTAGTGATTTTTTTTCTTTCATATAATTCCATCGCTTTATCTACTAGATTACTTAATCCTATTTTATTATCTCTGGTTGGAAGTGATAATCCTAATCTGTTTCTCCAAATTTCAACCTCTTCTTTGGATAATTCCATTAGTTCGGTATATCTCTTCTGATTAATTAGCTTAATTTCATATAATCGTTTTACCATTGTCTTATATGGTACAATAAATAAATTGGATAATATAAAAATATCTTTAATATCAATTTTATTTTTATCCACACTATAAGTTCTCATTTCTTGTAAAAGTAATTCTTCATTAATTAAAAACTCAGCTGCAAATCGATTTGCCTTTAGTTCTTCTTCTGGTATATTAACGGAATTATCTATTTCTTCAACATTTTTTTTTAATATTACTTCCCCTTCATTTTCAAACCACAAATGATATAATTCATGGGCTGCAGCAAATACTTGTTTATCATATGCAATTGCAGTATTTATCCATACAAATGATCTCTCTTTTATTTTTTCAGAAAATCCCCATACTTCTTCATCTTCAATAGGATAATATAATACCTTGTTCTCTAATTCTAGTATATTGAATATTTGCCCGCCAATTACATCGTTCAGCTTGGAATACTCATTTAATTTTTTACGTGCCTTAGCTTTGATCTCATCAATTGTTTTACTATCCAACTTATTATTAGACATTTGCATATTCCTCTAACATTATAATCTCATCAATAATTGTCCTCAATAGTTTTATTCCTTCTTTTGTTTTTTCATTTTCTACACGACCCATAAATGAAAAATTATGCGTTTCAGGTTCTTCTTCCCTTATTCTTAATAATCTCTCTATTGATATTTCTAATACAGATGCGATTTGAGAAACTTCAGAAACATTAATTGCCTTAGCTCCCATTACAATTTTACTCATTACCTGTTTGGAAATATTAAGACTATCAGCTAAATATTGTTGCGTTTTACCTTTTTCACGTAAAATATCTTGTATATTATTTCCTACTTGCTGAAATATATTATTAGTCATAGCACTTCCTCCTTTACTACTAATTATTCAAATCATTTTCTAATATAATAATATGCTTTTATTTCTACTTTGTCAACATATTGTTGACCATATTTATGTTATCCTTTATTATTGTTGACCATTTATGTTTTTTTATTCAAAATATATTATGTAAATTGATATTGAAAAGCGTTTATAGGATCAGTAACAAGGATGAAAAATTGGTTACTGTTCTTGTAGATAACTTTTTATGGTGGTGAAGTTACTATGATTAAATACCCGCTTTACTTCAATTCCAAGTAGTTCTAATCTCTTTTTGCATAATTTTACATTAGGTTACCACATAATTAATATCTCCTTATCTTGAGAATTCTTAATATTTATAATCCGATAATATATCTTAAAAATTTATTTCATCATTATCCTCAGCAATAGTTCCAATGTCCTCCACAATATCTGGTGAAATTATTGTTTCTGCTGCCCC
>JAPXKQ010000094.1:0-8999 GCA_033809995.1 Tissierellaceae bacterium | reverse complement strand
CTTCATCAAATTTGGTCAATATCAAACCATCATATTTTAATAACTTATATCTTTCTAAAATAGAATTGATTGTATCTTTATCTGTCGATACGCTTAAAACCAGATAATTGTTGATTTTTTCACCTATAGCATCTAGGTATTGCTTTAGGTCATCTAATTTTTCTTGATTATTAGGACTAGTTCCAAGAGTATCGATTAATATAATATCACAATCACTTAATTTGTTTATTTTATGAGCCATCTCTTCTGGTAAATTTGCTACTTCAAAGGGCACATCTAATATATTTGCATAGGTCTTAAGCTGCTCAACTGCCCCTATCCTATAGGTATCCATAGTAATTAGTCCGACTTTTTTCTTGTTAATTAGATGTTCTCTTGCAGCTATTTTTGCGATTGTTGTAGTCTTTCCTACTCCTGTTGGACCTATAAAAACATTAATTCTTTCAAGTTCAAGCTTCTTTTCAAAGCAATTATATTTTAAAGCTAGATTTAAAAAGTCCTTTTTCTCTTCAATAGTCAATTTGTAATCTTCTTTTTCATGCAATTCGCAGTAATTAACTAATTTATTCTTAATAACATCACTTGCTTTTTCATAGATTCGCTCATTATCTATAGATTTTCTCAAATCAGACTTTAGATTATCAATTTGCTTTTCTTCTACTCTACTAGTCCTTTTAGTTATATTTTCTTCTACCGCTAGGGTTACCTCAAGCTGTTTCTTTTTAAAGGGGTTATACCATTTACCTACCTTTATTGTCCTTTGACTGATAATTACAGCATCTGTTCCCAATTCATATTTAGCCCTAATGATGGCTTCTTTCATATCGCTAACTATATATTTTTTTATAATCATATCTTATCCACCAACCCTACAGCTTGTATTTCCACATCATTTGGTATCTCGTTTAAGGACAATACTGGTATATTGGGGAAATTAAAAGAAATTAAATTCTTAAAAGCTACCCTAATTTTAGGTGATGATAATATAACTGGTTCAATTCCATTGAACAATAATTTATCATTTATCTCTTTAATATTATCAAAGATTTTAGTTATAATGCTTGGGTCCAATACTGGCATAGAGCCAGAAATTGTTTTTCGTATATTGTTCCCAATAAGCTCCTCAATCTCTGGATGTATTGTTATAACATTTAACACATTGTCCTGATTTAAATATCCGTTTACTATGGTACGTTTCAACGCACTCCTTACGTGTTCAGTTAAAACTTCAGTGTCTTTGGTGATAGTCCCAAAATCTGCAAGTACCTCCAGTATAGTTACAAGGTCGAATATTGGTACTCTCTCTCTAAGTAGACCTTGGAGTACCTTTTGGACTTCACCCAAAGTCATAATATCTGGAATTAACTCATCTATTACTACATTATATTTTTCTTTAATGCCCTCTAGCAATTGTTTAACTTCTTGTCTTCCTAGTAGTTCGGCACTATTTTGTTTTACTACTTCTTTTAAATGGGTAGCAATAACTACAACTGGCTCAACGATTGTATATCCTTTTAAGTCTGCTTTTTCCTTGTCTTTGGAATCAACCCAAATAGCATTAAGTCCAAAAGCAGGCTCCTTTGTTGTGATTCCATCTAAGTCAAATTCACTAGTCCCTGGATCAATAACTAAATATTTATTCAAATAAATCTGTCCACCTGCTACCTTGTTCCCTTTTATCTTTATAATATAGTCATTAGGACCTAATTGAAGGTTGTCCCTTACTCTAATACGATTTACCATGATTCCCATTTCATTGGCACATTGTCTTCTTATAGATGTAATATGATTGATTAAATTATCATCATTGCTCTCATCAACCAATTGTATAAGTCCATAGCCAATTTCCATAGAAATAGGCTCCACTTGAAAAGAGTTAACGGTATCTTCTCTTAAGCTTTCTCTTTTATTAGTCATTGCCTCAGCATTTACTATAGCCAATTGCTCTTCTGATTTTTCATTTTCCATTAGTAAATATCCAGTACCAAAGAGTACA
Source organism: Tissierellaceae bacterium (assembly GCA_033809995.1). Taxonomy (GTDB): domain Bacteria; phylum Bacillota; class Clostridia; order Tissierellales; family Tissierellaceae; genus Paratissierella. The sequence continues at coordinate 7,003 of JAPXKQ010000094.1, read as the reverse complement.
AGAGATACTACAAGAAATGGAATTGTTGGAAATGCAGGTACAAGAGATATTGCAAATAGTACAACAGCTGATACCATAATAACCTTTGAAACGCCAAAAAGTTCCGTTGATACAGTTTTGCCAAAGCTTTGACCATCATCAGATCTTGTTACCAATATGCCAGATGCAACAGATATTAATAATGCAGGGATTTGGCTCACAAGTCCATCCCCTATAGTTAACTTTCCAAATTTATCAAGGGCTTCCATTGCACCTAAATTTTCTTTTATAGAGAATATAAGTATTCCACCAAGTAAATTTATAATTGTAATAATAATACCAGCTATGGCATCACCTTTGACGAATTTACTAGCTCCATCCATTGCCCCATAGAAATCTGCCTCACGTTGTAAATTTAGTCTTCTTCTCTTTGCTTCTTCCTCGTCTATTAGCCCAGTATTTAGGTCTGCATCGATTGCCATCTGTTTCCCAGGCATTGCATCAAGGGTAAATCTTGCCGATACTTCAGATACTCTACTTGCACCATTTGTTACAACAACCATTTGAACAATAACTATTATAATGAAAATTATGGCACCAACTATGTAGTTGTTTCCTGTAACAAAATTGGCAAAGGCATTGATTACTCGGCCTGCATCTCCCTCACTAAGAATTAATCTTGTAGAAGATATATTTAGGGCAAGTCTAAACATTGTAGTTAATAATAGCAAAGTGGGGAATGTTGAAAATTCTAAAACATTCTTCGTAAACAGTGTTAGAAGTAAGATTATAACCCCTAATGATATATTTATTACTAACAATATGTCCAATATGGCACTAGGCATAGGAATAATAATAATCCCTAAAACCGCTATAACGGTAAAGGCTATGATTACTTCTGTGTATTTTTTTATTGTATCTAGTATATTCTTAATAGAATTAGGCATTTTTTACTCCTTTATGATCAATTCACAATTCACAGTTCACAATTCACAATTGCTTGGGTCGAACTTTGGGGTCTAAAACCGTAGATCCCTCCACTGCGGTCGGGATGACAGCTACGCTGTTGTCGCAGTAAACCAGGTCTTTTCATTGTCCATTGTCAACTGTCAATTGTCAATTTTGTTTACTGTTGTTCACTATTCACTATTCACTAAACTCTATGTTTGTTCTTCTCTTGTATTTGATAAACTACTGCTAAGATTTCTGCTACTGCTTTATATAAGTCTACAGGTACCTGCTCACCAATCTCTACTTTTTTGTACATTGCACGAGCTAATTCTTTATTTTCCATAATGGGTATTTTATTTAATCTTGCTACCTCTTTGATTTTTTCCGCTAAATAATCTGCACCCTTAGCTGTAACTATTGGTGCTTTATCCAACTTTGAATCATAACGAAGTACCACTGCAATATGTGTAGGGTTGGTGACTACCACTGTAGATGATTTGATACTTGACATCATTCTACTCATGGCAATTTGCCTTTGTTTTTGCATTCTAAATGATTTAATTTCAGGATTACCTTCCATCTCTTTTAATTCATCTTTTACTTCCTGCTTAGACATTCTTAAGTTCTTTTTAAAATCTCTTCTTTGAAACACATAGTCTATCATACTTAGTATAAGCATTACTAAGGCAATATTGAAACTCAAATCCTTTATAAAATCCATCATAAAGAAAAATAACTTTTCTGTACCCAAATTTCCACTAATAAAGATTCGATTTATGTGTTTTCTAAGATTTCCATATGTCATATAAAATACTAGTACAAGCTTTAGTATGTTTTTTAATAGATTAAAGAATGCTTTCTTAGAAAATATATTTTTAAATCCTTCTATTGGATTTAATCTTTTAAAATCTGGCTTTAAGGTTTCCGTTGTAAATATAAATCCAGTTTGAAGTAAATTTATAACTATGCCAATAACTACAGCAATTAATGCAAATGGAAAAAGTAGTACTCCAAAATAAATAATATTTTTTATGAATAGAGGCCTTAAATTAGATTTTGTTATAAAGGTAGTATAGTCTGTTTGTAAAGAAGTCTTTAAAAACTTTAGGCTATTAGAAAATATGTATTGACCTAAAGAACCCATAAAGATTATAAATACAAAAAGCGACGCTGCAGATGATAAGTCTCCGCTCTTGGCTACTTGTCCTTTTTTCTTTGCATCCCTTAACCGTTTGGGGGTAGCCTCTTCAGTTTTATTTTCTTTATCATCCATAAATATTCACCTCCGGGATGGCGTGGAAGCCATCCCCTACGATTAGGTTATTGTCATCCCCAGCGCAGTCGAGGGATCTCCTCATTTAAAACCTGAGATTTCTCCATTTTAGTCGAAATGACATCAATGTTTGAATAAACTCATAAAACCTTCAAGATTGCCTGGTATTCGTTGTATTATATTTCCTGCGGAGTTTATAAGCCAAGATAATGTGAGCATAGTTATGAAAAAGCTTACCATTGCCTTGATGGGCATCCCTAACATAAGAACATTTATCTGTGGCACAGTCTTGGCTATAATACCCAACACAATATCTGTTACCAATACAACAACAATAATTGGCACAGCTAAGTTTAAGGCCAACTCAAACACTTCCATAAATAGATCTACTATTACCTTAGTTTGAAAATTGTTTAAATTAGCCGAGCTAAGAGGTATATATTCAAATGATTTTATCAATGCATTGATTACCTGATGGTGCATATCCAATAAAAAAAACACGCATATAGATATCCAATAATACATCTTGCCATAGTTTGAAGCAGTAGAGCCTATACTTGGATCGTAAACTGATGCCATTGAAAATCCTACTTGAAAATCAACTAGATTGCCTGCTATCTCCATAGTGCTAAAAATTAAATTTGTTACAAATCCCAAGGTTAAACCTAAAATGCTTTCTTTGATATTCAGCAATAAAAATAAAAACATATTATCTATAGCTTCAATTTCAGGAATTATAGAATTTATCATCAATGATAAGCTTATTGCTAGACCTATTTTAAATATATTGGATAACCCTTTAAAAGAAAATCCAGGGCAAATAACAATAAAAGCTGTGATTCTTACAAATATTAAAATTAGTTTGTACAGCTGAAAATTCATAATTTCACCCTAACCTATATTTGAGATTATTCTAAATAAATATGTAGTAAATGAAATAAGTCCATTTAGCATAAAGCTACCAAAGATAATCAAGGCAAGCATTACCGCTACAATCTTGGGTACAAAACTTAGGGTTTGCTCTTGCACTTGTGTGGTTGCCTGTAACACGCTTATAATCAATCCAACTATCAAAGATACTAAAAGTACAGGGGCAGATACCTTCATTATAGTCAAAAAAGCATTTCTTAATATATCTAATACCAAAACCTGAGTCATCTTGTCACTCCTAAATTAAGCCTTTAAGCAGCGATTCTACTACTAAATACCATCCATCTACCAATACAAACAACAAAATCTTAAAAGGTAATGAAATCATAACTGGTGGGAGCATAAACATCCCCATGGACATCAATATGCTAGCCACTACCATATCTATAACTAAAAAAGGTATATATATAATAAATCCAATACTAAAGGCTGTCCTAAGTTCACTCAATGCAAAGGCAGGAACTATTGTTGTCATAGAAAGGTCCATTGGATTTTCAACATTGTCCTTGCCTGAGGCTCTAAGAAATAAAGCCAAATCCTTTTCCCTTGTTTCCTTAAGCATAAATTCCTTCATTGGAACAGCGGCTCTATCAAAAGCCTCTTCTTGATTTATCTCATCTTGTAAAAAAGGCGTAACTGCCTCATTCATAACACGGGTATACGTAGGTTGCATTACAAAGAATGTAAGAAACAAAGCTAGTCCAATCAATATTTGATTTGGTGGTGATTGCTGTGTTCCTAAAGCATTTCGCAAGAAGGATAGAACAACCATAATCCTAGTAAAACATGTGGTCAATATTAAAAATGAAGGGGCTAATGAGAGTACTGTTAATATAATAAGTAGCTTTATAGTATCAACAGTAGCCTGTGGTCCTCCATTTGGGTTGAATATTTGACCTATTGTTTCTGTCAATGGGTCGGCGAATGCAATCTGCGGTATCATTATAATTATTAGAAATAATAATGTTGTAATCTGTAAGCTTCTTCTAGTCAACTTTTTTCCTCATTTCAAATAAATTGCCCAATTTACTAAATTTAAATTTACATCCTTTGTCATTTTTTGAAAAATCAAATAAGCTTGTATCTGAAATGCCCAACTCGTTGATATATTGAATTTCTTCTGTATCAAGTTCTTTGAGTATCTTGTTTTCAGTACCTGTAAAACTCATTAGATAGTACTTTCCACAAGCTTCTACTATACTCAAAGCTGAATTATTGTTTACGGACACTCGTTCTATGACTTTTATAATTTTATTCTGTTTTTTTAAATGTTTATTGAGATATTTTAAAGTTAAATTTGCTAAAGCAATAACTATAAGTAGTACAACTATAGTTTGTAGTATTGATAAATAGCTTGATAAATCCATTTTTACACTTCCAATCACTGTATAACAAGATCAGTAATATAAATATCCTTAATCAAATCATCGTTTAAAGCTAAATTTATATCCTTTTTCAATTTTTCTTTAAAATTGTGGATATTGTCTTCATCAATTATATCTGTAGAAGTTTTGCCCAATAAATTGTTAATAATTATATCTCGTATCTTATTTACATTAGATTCAATAATTACACCATCTTTCTTATTTTCATACATAAGAGCAATTTGCATCTTTAAATAACTTTTTTTATTGTTATCTGATTTCAAATTTACTACAAATTCATTTAGCAGGATAGTGTGTTCTTTATTTTTATTTTTATTAAATAATTTTGTAATATTAACATTACCCTTAAGAACTAAATAACCAAATACCACCGTTAATGCTAAAAGTATTAGTATTATTACAATGATTAATGGTTTTGAAAGTTTTCTTTTTTCAGTTGCTGTTGCTACTGGTGCTGCCATTTGTTTCACCTTCTTCACTTATTATAATAAGGATATTTACTCTTCTATTTGCTGAGCGATTTACAGCATTATTATTTGGAGCTATTGGTTGATACTCACCATATCCGACAGCGGATAACCTCTTTGGATCTACATTTTCTTCTTCACTTAAATATCTTAAAACTGTAACAGCTCTAGCAGTTGACAGTTCCCAGTTGCTGGGATACTGATAACTATTCATCGGCACATTATCTGTATGTCCTTCAATTACTAGTTCATTGTCAAAATTGTTGATTAGTCCCTCCAATTGTTTAAGGACTTGTATTCCACTTTCCTTTAACTCAGCCTTGCCTGGTTCAAATAAAATTGCCTCCTTAATATCTACGAAAACACCACGTTTATTGGCAGTTACGGCAACTTTTGCATCCAATCCTTTATCAGAGACATAATCCATTACTTTATCGTACATTTGTCGAACCTGATCCGGAACCTCCATATCCATATTATTATTTTCATCTATATAATCTTCAATTGGTATCTGACTGCCATCAACTTGACCGCCTGCAATTGGATTAGGCTGTCCGATACCTGCTAATACCGATTGGAGAGAATATGAAATATCCCTAAACTTCTTAACGTCTATTGTTGACATTGAGTAAAGCAAAATAAAAAAGGTTAAAAGCAGAGACATTAAATCCGAATATGTAGTTAGCCAACCAGGAGCACCTCCACCTCCATTGTCTTTCTTTTTGAACCCTCTTCTACTCATAGTAACCTGCCTCTCTCTTACTATCATCTTCCTTAGACTGTCTTAGGGTTTTTTGTTCACTTGGTGAAAGATAAGTCATAAGTTTTTCTTCTAAAAGTCTAGGATTGCTACCTGCTTGAATCTCTAGTATTCCATCAATAATCATTTGCCCTATATACATTTCCTCATCTGTTTGTTCCCCCAAATTTGATGCTATAGGAATAAATATTAGATTTGCGAATAATGAACCATAAAATGTAGTAATAAGTGCTGTAGCCATACCTGCTCCAATGGTACTTGCATCATCTAGTTTTGCAAGCATGATGATTAAACCTATTAATGTACCTAGCATACCAAATGCTGGTGCTAGTTCACCCCATTTTAATAGCACATCTTGCCCCATTCTATGTCTTCTTTCTATAGCGTCCAGTTTTATTTCCAATATTTCTTTGATATTATGAGGCTCAACTCCATCTACTACCATCTGTAAACCCGATACTAAAAATTCGTTATCCAATTCATTTATATCATCTTCAAGGGCTAATAATCCATCTCTTCTAGCTTTCTTCGCCAATTCTGAAAATAATAAAACTAGCTCAATGTTGTTACCTTTGGGAGTGAACCAAAGTGCCTTGAAGGTATTTGGCAGATTTTTAATCGTCTTGGGTGGAAAACAGATTAATAATGCACAAAAAGAACCCAATACTGTAATTATGAAGGATGGAATATGTATAAAGTTATTAATATCACCATCCATAGTTATCGACCAAATAACTAGTGCAAGTCCAGCTAATAGCCCTATTGTAGGTGTCTTATTTCTTTTCATATACTGCCTCCTGGAAGATTAGTATAAATTTGTCTTTTATATTCAATTATCTTTTCAATAATCTCTTCAGTTTTATCGGACACCCGTATAATCTTACCATCAACAAGGGTAATAATTGTATCCGGTGCCTCTTCAATCTTATATATTAAATCATCATTTAAACAAAATTCTTTTCCACTTATTGATGTAAGTATAATCATAACTACCTCCAAATCAATTCAAAATTCACAGTTCACAATTCACAATTTAATAAAATTAAGAATTAAAAATTAAAATTTTAACTAAGAATTAAGAAGTAAGAGCTAAGAGTTGAGAATAAGAACTATTAAGGTGTAAACTACATTCTGGGTATTAGCGAAGAATCTCAACACATAGAGATCCTTCGCATACTCAGGATGACGGCTTACGCCTTGCTGGTTTGCCACCGTAGATGTCATCCCGACCAACGTGGAGGGATCCCCTCTTTTAATG
>JAPXKQ010000093.1:0-9376 GCA_033809995.1 Tissierellaceae bacterium | reverse complement strand
GTTCACTGTTCGTTGTTAGTTGTTCACTATGTTTTACGAGGGGTAATGCTATGGAAGAGAAAACGAAAAAAACAAACAAAAGGTTTAAACTATTTCTAATAATATTTATTTTACTTGGCTTTATCTTTATGAAGAAAGAAAATCAACAAAAATTTATAAGTTTTTTTGATTCCGTAAATTCAAAGGGTAAAAAGACTATTATTTTTAATAATAATTTTGATTGTGAAGATGAAGAAAAAATACTATTTTTCAATAACTCTATTATAAAATGGAAAGATAATAATATTTCATTTTTAGATTTAAAGGGTAATAATATATGGAATAAAGAATTTGATTTTTCGCAACCCGATATATTAGTCTTTGAGAAGTATATCTATGTAGTAGATAAAGAATCAGGGAATATATATGTATTGGATAATAAGGGAAATACTGTTTATAGATTAGAATTAAACACACACATTTTTAATATGAGTGAATCAGAGGATAATATATTGGTTCATATTAAAACTGATGATATAGAAGAAATAAGGATATTAGACAAAGAAGGTAAAGAATTAGTTAAGAAGGAGCAGGAATATATACTTACATATTCCATTGATAATAAAAAATCCAAATTCATACTTTCTTCTTTAAATTTAGAAAAAGGTCTAAAATCTTATGCTAACGTATATTCCTTTACCAATGATAGTTTAGGTAGTTTTAAATTTGATGATGAAATAATACTATTTACACAATTTATTAATAATAAAATCTTAATAGCTACTGATAAAAGCTTATATCTAGTTGAAAATAATGATACAATATGGTCACATGAATATCCCCTAATAAAGGATATATTGATTAATAAAGAAAAAATATATTTATTATATGGAGATAATTTAGAAATTATTGATTTAAATGGAGAAACTGAAAAGAAAATAACCTTTGGAATAGAATATAAAAGAATAGTCCAATTACAAAACTATATTTGTTTGTATGGACAAAAAGATATATTAATTTTAAACAATGGTGAAGAAATAATAAACTATATGACAGATAATGATATCGTAGATATAAAGGGTAATAACAAACTAATAGCTATCCATTATTTAGATGGTTTAGAGATTTACGATATTATTGATAAAGAATAAGTTAATAGGAGGTCTATATGAATACTCAAGTTGATGCTAGAGGTATGGCATGTCCAAAACCTGTTATAATGACTAAAAAAGAATTGGATAAAATAGAAAAAGGGGACATTACAACTATCGTAGATAATGAAGTGGCAAAAGAAAATGTATCTAAATTAGCAAGTGGTTTAGGCTTAACATATTCAGTTGATAAGAAAAGTGATAACGAATTTTATATCAATATAATAAAAGGTGAAGAAACTCTAGAGGAAAAAGAAGATAAGGAATTAGATAATTTTAAGGATTTAACCATTGCTATTAGTTCTGATATAATGGGTAAAGGAGAGGAAGAGTTAGGTAAAATACTTATGAAATCTTTTATCTATACAGTAAGAGAAACTTCACCATATCCAAGCTGTATAGTATTTTACAATAGGGGAGTATTTTTAACTGCCCAGGATAGTCCAGTATTAGATGATTTAATAGCATTAGCCAGTAAAGGTGTTGAGATTTTATCTTGTGGAACATGTTTAGATTATTATCATCTAAAGGATAAATTAGGGGTAGGTAGCATTTCAAATATGTATACAATATATGATAAATTAAGTAACGCAAAAAATAACATAACAATAGGATAGGAGTTTAAAATGGAAATTGACCAATTTGGAGTAGTTACATTTAATTCTACTCACCATGCAATAAAAGGAGAAAGTATCTTTAAGTCAAAGGAAATAGCTTTTAAAACTATACCAACACCGAGAGAAATTACCTTAAGCTGTGGATTATCTATAAGGTTTGATATAAATGATTTGGAAAAGGTAAAAAATCTAATAGAAAGTAATGAGTTATCTATTAAAGGAATATATAAATATTTGAGAGATGAAAAGGGTTCAAGATTAGAAAAGATACTGTAGGTGATAGTTATGAGAGACTTAAAGTATTATATTGATAGACTATTTTTAAATGCAAATGGAGAATTAAATGTATTGGGGAAGATTGGGAAAGTTATACTTATTGTCATTTGCATAAAAATAATTAGCTATATATTAAATAAAGTAATAGACAAGACATTAAAGAATAAGAAGATATCTAAATTATATGTAAATGAAAAGAGAATAAATACCCTTAGTGAAATATTGAAAAAGGTAATTAAATATATCTTATATTTTATAGGAATTGTAATTTCCTTAGAAATGTTTAATATAAATACTACATCTATCCTAGCCACTGCTGGAATTGGAGGACTTGCCGTAGGGTTTGGAGCTCAGTCATTAGTTAAAGATATAATTACTGGCTTTTTTATACTATTGGAAGACCAATATGCTGTTGGTGATTTTGTTAAAATAGGAGATTATGAAGGTATAGTAGAGGAAATAGGGTTAAGGGTTACAAAACTTAGAGATTTTTCTGGGGAACTTCATATAATACCAAATAGTAGTATTGAAATAGTAACAAATAGTACTAGAGGTGCTATGAGGGCATTAGTAAAAGTATCAATTTCCTATGAAGAAGATATTGATAAAGTTGTTAGTATATTAGAAGATGTTTGTGGTGAAATAAGGGAGACAAATAAATCAATTATTGATGGTCCTACAATACTTGGTGTAACAAATTTAGGTGAATATGATGTTAACATTACTATTGTCGCAAAAACAAATCCTATGGATCAATGGGCAGTAGAAAGGGAGATTAGGAAAAAGGTTAAAGAAGCTTTCGAAAAGGCAAATATCGAAGTTCCATATCCTAAGAGAATAATTTTTGGAGGGAGTGAAAAATGATATTAAAATATGAAGTTGGAGATATTATCACTTTAAAAAAAGGACACCCATGTGGTGAAAACAAATGGGAAATACTTAGAACAGGGGTGGATATTAAGCTTAGATGCCTTGGATGTGATAGGCAAATATGGATTCCAAGAATTGATTTTGAAAGAAGGGTAAGAAGGATTCTAGTAGATGAAAAATGGATTAGTATAATTCATCATAAGGGTAAAGACGATAAAGAAGCTGATTTAGATTAGGCTTCTTTTTTAAAAAAATAATTTAAAATAATTTAAAATAATTTGGACACTTTAACCTCCTCAAACGTTATATAGGTGAAAGGTAAAAAAATAGTAATAAGAGGAGGTTTAAATTATGTTTAATGACATGTTATATTATGATAATATTAAATTAATAAATGAAGAAAGAATTAAGGAAGAAAAAGGAATCAGGGAATATCTTAAGCTAGAATTTAGATGGATTAAAAGGTCCAAATAAGACAGGGAGACGTCAGACTGTATGAATCAAATATCCCTAGGGGTGATATTATTAATGTTTATTTAATCTATCAAAAGTACAATAAAGAATTTTTAGCCTATGCAAGGTCAATCACTCAAAATCAAGATAGAGCCTTTGACCTTGTACAGGATGCTTATCTATCAGCAATAGAAAGGGAAGACATCTTTGAAATAATGAATGAATATCAAATAAAGGGTTGGTTTTTTACTGCAATCAAAAATAAAAATATCGATTATATTAGAAAACATAGTAAGGTTGTAAATTTAATTGAAAATGATAATATCGAAGATACAACGAACTTTGAAGAAGAGGTAGTAGTAAAAGAACTTTTGTCACAAATACCTGAAAAATATAAAAAGGTATTATATTTAAAATATTATTTAGGATTAAATAGCACGGAGATAGGTGAAAGACTAGGAGTATCACCTTCGACAGTTAGATCCCAATTAAGCGCATCATTAAAAATATTAAAAGAAAATATATAGGGGGTTTTAAAATGGCTAAGATTACAAATATAGGAGTTTTAAATGTAATGGATATTAAAGAGGAAATAGCAAATGAGATTACTGAATTAAAAAATATAGGCCTATTAATAGAAAGTGATAAATCACAAGCTTTATTGAGTAAATGTAAAAAGATAAATATTGGATCCACAATAAAAATACCTCTTGATTTAAATTTTAAAATAATCGCAACCAATGGTGAATCAAAAATAGATAAGGAATTTTTAGAAGGTCTTATAGACCCTGTAATTTTCTTGGTAAATGGAAGTATGGAAATTTCAAATGATGTAGAAGTACAACTCTTTAACGAAAAAGTATATAAGATATTGTTAAATGGCACCTTAATATGCCCTAAAAATATAAAAGGCATCTTGGAATCAAAATCAACAATTAACGGTTTAACCCATTGTTATAATAGTGATTATAAATATATATCTAAAAATATACGTTTAAACAATAAATTTTTAAAAGGTTTAAAAAACAATTCTAAATTAGCCTTTGATAAACTTATTATTATAGATAAAATTGATTTAAATCTATTAGAAGAAAGGATAGCAAATTTACAAATATTAAATAAATTAATTATGTCAGAGGAATATGAAGATAAAATCTCGCAAATTGTTGACGAGTATTATGATGTAAATACTATTGTAGTTCCAGAGGGAGAAGGCGAAATTAAGTACTTTAGTGAAAAAATCATTATAGATGATAAATTTATTAGGGAATTCAACAGAGATACATTGTTTGTTGATGGCAGCGTGGAAATATACCTTAAGGAAGAAATTAAAATTGCTGATCATATAAAATTTCTTGCATGCGAATCAGTAATATGTAATAAAGAATACTATAACCAAATTAAGGACGTTGTAGCCGATGGAGTAGATATTAAAATTGTAGAAGGAAGGTTAATTGATAATCTTGGTAAGATGGTTTTGTCGGAGGATTATAATGCTAATGATAGGGTAACCATTAGAAATTACGGTAAAATAACAGTCGAGGAAAGTTATGATATTAAAAAATTAGAAGGTATTGCCAGTATTATAAACTTTGGAGCTATAGAGGTACCATTGGATAAAATGTCTGCTTTAAAAAGTAAGATTAAGGAGAACTACGGTAAGATAAAAGAAAAAGTGAATGATGAAGGAGTTAAGTTGGATAAGGAAGATGAAGATATATTGTATAGCAATATAGGTGAATTAAAATTATAATTAAAAGTAGAACTTTCCTATTCGTTATAAGAAAAGCATCTAATGATGTGTTAAGGTAGCTTTTCGCCCTAAAGGATAAGTTCAACTAAGTATTAGATGGAAAATCACCATCTAACACTAGTTTCCTATATGAAACTCATTGACGGAAAGTTCAATAATATAAAAGAAAACTAAAAGTGGAACTTTCCTATTCGTTATAAAAAGACCATTAAGCATAGAAGCCTAATGGTCCTTTTAATGTTTAACGGCAATCGCCGCCACCAAACATACCACAGTTACAGAAAAGTATTACTAATAGCAAGAAAAAGAATAGCAATGAGCTATCAACTTCTCCACATTCTCCTCTTCTTCCTAATAAACCTCCCATACTAACACCTCCATTATTTTTAGAGCAGAACTTCTCTCAATATAAGATATGCAAAAGGTACAATAGGTGTTAATAAAATTATAAAAGTTAAATATTTAGTAATATGATAAAATTAATTGCAAACTTTTTTAAATTAAGAAGTCTAATAGGTAAGGGGGTAGGGAAGTGGAAGAAAAGGATCTAATCAAAAATCTTAAACGTGGTAAAGAAGAAGCCTATTATGAACTAATAAATCTATATGGAAATAAACTTCTAAAAACTTGCTTCCTTATGATTAGAGATGAGACAGAAGCTGAAGATATTGTCCAAGATACATTTATTAAGGTTTTTAAATATATAAATACCTTTAAAGGAGAAAGCTCACTATATACTTGGATTTATAAGATATCACAAAATATTATTATAGACAGGCTTAAAAGTAGGCTTATTACAATTCCCCTTGAAGACTATGAAGTGGCAGTAGATACTGTAGAAGATACTATAATAACTAATATTGATAGTGAAATATTAAGGTTAGAGCTAGATAATTTGGATTTTAGATACAAACAAGTACTTATATTATTTTACTTTAATGATTTAAGTATAAAAGAAATCAGTGAAATTCTAAATGAGAAAGAGGGTACTATAAAAAGCAAATTATCTAGGGGTAGGGTATTACTAAAGGGTGCTTTAGAGAAAGGTGGGAAGCTAAATGAAAAATAATGACTTTTTAGGACAAGAATTAAAATCTTTCATGGAAGACGAAAGTAAAGAAGTAAAACTTTCTGATGATTTGATTGAAAAGATAATAAATTCACGGGAAAAGACTTGGAGAGATAAATTCAATGAATTTTTGAATAAGGAAATAGAAATCCCCTTAGCTCCAGCCATAGTTGGTTTTGCTGCATTATTAGCTATTTCCATACTTCCTAAGGATATATTCAAAAATAATAATACTAGAATTATAGATATAGGTACATCTCAAGTTATTATTAAAGAAAAAGAGGTGAGTAGAAAGTGAAAATAAAGATTAAAGTAAAAAGTTTAATAATAATTATATTCGCCACTCTTTTTCTTGTGTTAATAGTAGTTCCATTTACAACTTTAGAAATAGCGAATTTCCTTGATAGAAGATACTCATCTAAAGCGGCTATATTTTATGAAAGCTATCTTTCTAAACCTATTAAGTTTAGTACAAATGAAGCCCAATATAAATATGCAAAAAGTCTAGCGAATTCATTGGATAAATACCAGATAATGATGCAAGGATGGGGTGGTATTGGTACAGATTCTAATTTAGAGGATATAGGAAAGGCTAAGGAAGTTTTAAAAGAGGTTCTTAATGGAAATGTCAAGAATAAAAATAAGTACTACTATCTTTCTTATAGTAAAATAATGGATTTAAATATATCAACGGGGTCCCCTGAAGAATTATTATATTGGATAAAATGGGGAAGTGAAAGTGAAGATATGGAAATAAACTATATAAGTGATTTATATTGTTCTTATTACCACTATGTAAATAGGGATTATGATTTGGCAAATAAAGTTTTAGAATCCTACGAAAGTGATAATGAAGTAGTTGATTATAGATATTACTATTTAAAAGGTGATATTGCCTTATTTCAAGGAAATATTGATTTGGCAGAAGAATTATATAAAGATGCCAAAAATATGGGTAGGAATTTTGAATTAAATGAATCTACATTGTTTGGTTCTAGGTCATTTTTAGAAAGGGATTATTGGTTTGAGCAATATAAGTCTAAGTTGGCAGGAAATATTAAAATAAGGGGAAAGGTAATGTTTAATGGCAAGCCAATGCCCTTTGTTGAGATATATATGCAAGAACATACAAATGGTTATAGGGTTGGGGGAGGAGACCTAATAGGCATAACGGATATCAATGGAGAATATGAAACATTAGGCTTTGAACCAGCTAGGTATGAAATAGGTATTGGTCTTAGTAGTGCCTTACTTTATGACAAGGTATTTCAAAGGAAGAATATAAGTTATATTGATTTATATAAAGACATGGATTTTGACTTTAATTTTACATCTCCAATAAAGATAATAAATCCTAAGCCTCATTATATCCTTGAAGATAATAAGTTTACTGTTGTGTGGGAACCTGTTGAAGGTGCAGATTATTACAATGTAGAAACAATATTATTTGTAGATCCCTATAATATGTCAGGGGGAAATTCAAGAATTCCAATAAAAGACGAAATGGGTGCGGATAGATTTGTAGGTACTAGTGCTATTTTTAATCTAGATAAATTAAAGAAAAGTGTGGGTGGATTATCATGGAGTGGTGAAGAAATGATTGTTAACCCTAGTGCAATATTAGGTAGCTTTTCACCTGGGTTTGAATATCCTATTGTTGTCAATGCCTATGATAAGGATAGAAATTTGCTGGGCAGTTCACTAGCTATAAATTCATTTTATGATGATTTAGCAAGTGTCAAAATAGAAGGTAAACTTTCAGAGGGTGAAACACTTATAATAAATAAGAAATATGAAGAAGCAATAGATTATTATAAAAATATATTAGAGAAAAACCCAAGCAATGAAGAGGCACTTGTATACCTAACTAAAATTTATATGGTGTCTTGGAAAAAGAATGCTGCTGATTATGATAAGGCTATGGATTATGCTATAAGATATAATGACTTTTATAATGATAATTCCTTAATTTATGATGTAATAGGATTTATGGATCATAATGCTCAAAGAAAGTATAGGGATTTACTAAGTGAAGTTTTTAATAATATATTACAAGAAGAAAAGGATTCTGACTTTTATTATGAAGAAGGAAAATTTAATTTAAGTATAGGAGAATATGAATTAGCAAGGGATTCATATGAAAAGATAGATTATTATACCCATTATGATTTATGGTATATAGATTTATATTTAGGAGATTTGGACAAAGCTTTAGAGAGAATAAAATCTGGTAATGTAGATTTGTTTAGAATGGATAAAAAAATATTGGAACAATCTCTAAAGGAATTATTATCTGAAGGCTATAGCGAAAATGATTACAAAATATTTAAATATATTCTTGAAAAAATCCTTAGGGAGGATTTAAGCAAAGAGGAAGGAAAAGATTTATACAATAGGAATTATAATAAAATAAACAATTCAAATATCAAGGCTATACTAAATCAGATAAGACTAGATAGATATTGGGATATGGATTATTAGTGAGTAAGTTCAATTTAATGGGTATATTAGGGATAATGAAATTAAATATAAGGGAGAGGGATGTTATGAATAATTTCGCTTTACACATTCATACAAAAATAATATTTGGAAAGGACACAATTACAAAATTAGGTGAGCAGATTAAAGGTAAATATTCTAAAGTTTTACTTCACTATGGCGGTGGAAGTATTAAGAAATCAGGATTATATGATGATGTAGTAAGAATATTAAAAGAGAATGATTGTGAATTATTTGAACTTGCAGGGGTTGAGCCCAATCCCAAATTAGGATTGGTTAAAGAAGGTATCAAAATTGTAAAGGATAATAATATTGATTTAATTCTAGCAGTAGGTGGGGGTAGTGTGATAGACTCAGCTAAGGCTATTGGAATAGGTGCTCTATATGATGGGGATGTATGGGATTTTTATACAGGTAAATCTCAGACAGATGTTACTATACCTGTAGGTGTAGTATTGACCCTTCCAGCTACAGGAAGTGAAGCAAGTACAGGAAGTGTAATTACAAATGAGGATGGATTGTATAAACGCTCAACAGGCGGAGATTTTATGAGACCTGTATTTGCTATTATGGATCCTACTTATACCTTGACACTTCCAACAAACCAAACCTTTGCAGGTATTATGGATATAATATCACATATATTTGAAAGATACTTTACACAAACATCAAACGTGGATTTAACTGATAGTCTATCCGAAGGAACATT
>JAPXKQ010000092.1:0-9575 GCA_033809995.1 Tissierellaceae bacterium | reverse complement strand
CCTTTAACACCTTCAAAAATTGCAGTTTTCTGAAGGCTTATTAAAGTACGCATTTTTTTAAGAAACAGTGGATATTTCTTTCAAATATTAATTATTATTGTCTTGACATATTACCACTAGACTTTTTATTTTCATTTATAACAGGGTATTAGGGGTGTCCCCTAAATCATTCCGATAGGAACAAGTAGAAAATTGGATAAAAAGAAGCGAGCCTAAAAGGGTCCGCTTCATCAATTTTCTCGTAAGTGTGTCTACACTTACTGTGCTTGCTATTAATGTTATTTTAAAAGCAGGCATTAAGCTAAGTATTTGATTTATATATTTATATTACCGCACTTTATAGCTAATGTCAGCGTGTATTAGATCTTTTATCTTAAGTTCATAAAAATATTCATTTAGGAATAAAGCTTTATTTTTTCAAAGACTAAATTAGTGTATTAGTATTGACTAATGACTAAAATACTGATATTCTCTTTTTAAGATTTACTAATTGAGGAGTGTGAAAAATGAGCAAAAAAGTAAGCTTTTTTATAGATGAGGATGTATACGAAAAGTTTTTACTTGCTATGGATATCTCTAAGGAATCCGAGGAAGAAGCTATTGAAATGTGTATGAGATGGTATATAGCAAAGACTTTTGAAAAGGCTTCTCATGAATATAAGCCTAAGAAGGTTTCTAAATCTGATGAAGGTGTTAATGATTATTATGGGAAAGCTATTGGTCGTATTCCTATTTGGGCATTAAAGCCAGAGCAGTATAATCATAAAATTATAAGAGCATATTTTACAGCTCTTGATATAGCAGAGTCTGCCACTATAAGTATGATGGAGCAATTATGTAGTGAAAAGGATTACCCAGAACTATATGTACCTACCTTTAAAAATAATTACTCACAAATGAAAATAGATGGTGCAAAAAGTCATGGAAAGGTCTTTGAAGACGATGGGGAAAATGTGTGGCTATGGGGTGAAATAGAAGATACATTATTGAAATATAAATCAAGTTTTTATAGTGGGGAGGATAAGAATGAGTAGACTAGTTGATAGTAGTATAAGTATTTATGAAGCATTAGAAAATATAAAAAATGGTAAATATGTTATGCCTGCATTTCAAAGACAGTATGTATGGAGTATGGAGCAAGTAGAAAAACTGTGGGACTCTATTCTTTTAGATTATCCTATAGCTACTTTTTTATTTTGGCATGTTGATGATGATAATGTTACTTGGGATACATATTTTTGTAATTTTTTAAATGATGTTACATTTGATAATCGTAAACAGGCAGATACAGTTAATTATGAATTAAGTAATATAAATGTTAATTTAACTGACACCGCAGTCCTTGATGGACAACAAAGATTGACTTCTTTATTTTTATCCTTATACGGAGAAGCTTTTATAAGGCAAAAATATGCAAGGCGAAAAAGCAGTGGAGGTATTGTAACAAAACTACTAATTGAATTAAATAAAAATAAGATAGCCATTGATGAAGAGGAATACAATAGTAAGAAATTTGATATTAAATTCAGCGATAAAATTGGAAGACAAAGTCCTACACAATTTGAGATAAAAAATATATTAGATACAAAGTTTCAAGATGAAAGAACTAGGGAGAAGGCCATTGAAGATGCAATCTCTAATGTTCCAGCAGATAGCAAAGATTATGCCAGGAATATTTTGAATAAGCTTTACAATAAAATTTTTGAAGAAAAATTAATTAGATATACTGAAATCCATGACATGAAACAAGATGATGCCTTGGAGATGTTTGTAAGATTTAATAGTGGTGGTAAAGCTCTTCGTAAATCTGAAATAACCATGTCTATACTTGAAGCATATTGGCCAAGTGCTAAGACAGAATTCGGAAAAATACTCGTAGATTCTTATGAAGGATTTGGTACAGACTTTATAATTCGTTCAGCTCTTATGCTTTATGGAGATGTTGTAAAATCAAATATTAATAAGAATATAGCCGAAGAGTTAAAAAATAATTGGAATGAATTTAAAAAAGCTTTAAAAAATTTAGAAGGTATTCTAAAGGAAATGAAAATAGGGGTAAGTAGATTCTCAAGTAGCTGGAACGTGTTATTACCGATTATATATTTTATTTACTATAACCCAGACTACGGAAATAATCTTGATGGTATTCGTGCTTATTTAATAAGAGCAGTCTTATTTACTTACTTCCAATCTGGAACGACAAGTAAATTGCAACAAATGAAGAGTAGAATTAATGAAAACAATTATGAAATATCAGTTGAAATGCTTAACCAAATGAATGACCTTAGAGTAACAGATGGAAAAATTGAAGATATTTTAAATGAAGAAAAAGGTAGCAGAGTTGCTGGAGAAGCCTTATACTTTCTGAGTTTGGATTGGAGAAATAGCCATTTCAAATATGAGCAAGATCATCTTCATCCTTTTGAAAGATTTGATGGTAATAAGCCTATTGCAGTATCTATGGAAGATTGGAGAAACTGGAGAGGAAACCGTAACAGGCTAGCTAATCTACATTCTTTGGAAGGTAGGAGTAATGCAAGTAAAAGTGATATGAGGCTTGTAGATTACTATAATGATATGAATGATTCTCAAAAAGAAGAATTTAGAAAACAAGCATTTATTCCTGAAGATGTATCACTAGAATTAGAAAACTTTGATGAGTTTTATGAAAAAAGAAAAGAAATATTAACTGTAAAGATAAGGGAATTGTTAGGTTAAAATTATCATAAGTAGCATTTGCGGGGGTGAGATGATTGAAAGATATGAAAGAAGTTCATAATTTTGCAGTAAAATGGCTTGATAAATTTAGGAATCAACAAATTGATTATATAGAATTAGTAGACCATTACCTGGCAGATGATTGTGATGCACTTGGATTTGAAATGGACAGTGGAGAGGCATTTTCTAAAAGATATGGTAATGCCGTTAATAATTATGAAGAACTTAAGAAAATTATAGATTATATAAATGATATTGAACTTCTAGGCTCTGCTATTTATTCAAGATGGAGATATTTCAATCATTGGGCATACGATGGAGAAGAAATTTTAGAGCTTAAAAATCGCTCTTGGTTTATTTTAGCCTTAAATCAATTGGTTATATTATCTGCTGAAAGGCCCTTTATATTTAAAGGTATACCAAAGACTATTCACATTGTATCTAGTAATATTTGCTATGGCCCATGTCCAGAGCCTACAGATGAAGTAGAACAACACCTAACAATTAGTTCTGAAGGACAAGTAAAATTTTCATCCCTTAACTTTGGATATGGAATGGAAAAATGTGAAAAAGGAAGAAGCAAAGAGTTTAATATAGGAAAGCCAGTAGCTGAAAAAATATTAAATGCAGTAGGTGAATATTTCAGTAATGAATACATTGAAATCTTTGCGACAGATATTGGCGATTGGAACATGGAGATAATCAATACAGATGGAGAGAGCTACCACTTCAGAGGTTCCCTTTGTGCAGATTTTGAAATTGATGGCATAGACTTATCTGATCTAATTCGTGATGAAATAGGTATAAAAAATTTATATGTATTTGATGGGAACAATAAGCCGGATAAGGTGAATAAAATCATTATTGAATATCATAGAGTAACAAAAATAAAACCCAAAGAATCAATAAGTGAATCAGAAGAATATGTAACTTGGGATTACAAGGAGAGTTTAACAATTGATAGGAAGACTGAAACCATTGAACATATACAAAATATCGGGTCTGGATGCATTGTTTCAAGAAAATTTCAAGTTCAGGGAGGAGTAGAGGATCTTCTTGATGATTTAGATGGAGATAGTTTGTTTGAATATATTGAGGGAAATCCTTCAGATGTTATTGAAAATCCAAGGGAAATAAAAGGCTATAAAATTACTATAGAACTAGAAAAAGATGGGCAGCGAATAATCATAGGAACATTTGACAAAAAAGGACTGCCTGAAGATTGGGAAGACTTTGCAGAGACTGTTTTAGATTTTATATTATTTTATGGGCTAGGGGAAATACTTGATCCATCTATTTATAATTTGATAAAAAGACGAAAAGGTGAATACATATATTGCAGCGTTACTTTTGACGATAGTTATAAAACTTATTACTATTTAACAGATGATGATAGTATCGAAGTTGGCGATCTAGTTATGGTTCCTGTTGGGAAAGATAATAATCTAGCTATGGTAAAGGTTGTAAAGATAGAGTATTTTCAGAAGGAGAAAGTTCCTTTGCCTATTAATAAAACGAAGAAGATAGTCAGAAAATATACTGATGAAGATTTTGATAGCCAATCATAGTTATGGAGGATAAAATTATGGACATTAAAGCATTAAATAAAGATTTAGCAGAGATTATTCTAGAGTTATCTTCCATTTTAGGTAAGCCTATAAGTGCGGATAAATTTGAAATAGTAGATTTGGGTCTTCCACATAAACCAACATACCTTCCAAAAGGGAAAATGGGTATATATATGTTTTTATATGATAATAAGTTTTTAAAGATTGGCAAAGCCAGTCCAAAAAGTAATGCTAGATTTTATAGTCAACATTATAATCCTAAATCAGCTAGAAGTACATTAGCAGCTTCTATTTTATCGGATAGAACAATTGATAATAAAAGTATCTCGGAATCTAATATTGGGGACTGGATAAAGGAGAATTGTCATAGGGTTGATATATTATTTGACACTGATTTAGGAATATTTGCATTGGAACTTATAGAAGCTGCACTGCATTATAAATATGAGCCTGTATATGAAGGGGTTATAAGTCAAAGATAGAATGGTAGGGGGCGTGATAATATATGAAGTATATAGGTGTTATCATTTTTATGATTGTTATAATTGTGATTTGTATTGTATTAGTCCTGAAATTTAAAAGGAGTCAAGGTGTTGTACTTAGCATAACTGATAATCCTAATGGGGAAAAAAGCGAGCTGGAATTTACTACGGAAAATATACAAAATGAATTAGTTATCCAAATGGAAATGCTTCCTGCAGAGGAAATTATTGACGAGAACAAGCTTGTTGAAATTACAGATAGCAAAGTATTAGCTCATGTAAATAATCTAGTGCCTGGTTTAGCACAGGTGGGGAATGTGGCTCACAATGCAGCCCAGGCAGCACAAGCCAATGGGGAAGTATTATATAGAGCAATAATTCCTGTAGGTACGAAGTTGACAGATTCGAAAGCTATGGAAAATGCTGTTCGCGGTATTTATCATGGTACAGATGGGATTAAAGGTCATGCAAACCTAGTAGCTGTTGAAGCACAAAAAGGAACAGCAGTTGTAGCAAATACCACTGCTGCTGTTATGGGAGTTGCCTCAATGGTTGTAGGTCAGTATTATATGACACAGATTAATGCTGAACTCGGAGAAATTAGCGAGGGCATATCTAAGATTTCAGATTTTCAGGATAATGAGTATCGTAGCAAGGTTTTTTCACTCCTTGCTCATATTAAAAAGATAGCGGATTTCCAAGTTGAAATTCTTGAAAATAATGAATTGAGACTCAGTAAAATTGCTCAACTTGATAGTCTCGAAGAAAAAGGCACTCAACTTCTAGGACAGGCTAACTTGACACTTGCTGGATATACAAAAAAGAAAGACCTTGATTATACTGCATACGAAAAGGATTTAGAAGAGATACAAAAATGGTATATGTATCAGAAGTCATTGCTTGAAGTGCTATATAAGATTTCAGAGCTTAGATATGCTCTACATCTTGGCAGGGTTTCAAGGGAACAATGTGTGGCACTTCTCCCAACTTATACTCAGCAGGCTATAGATACCAAGGAAAGGCTTACTAATTGGCATAAGGACACCACGATGCGTCTGAACATTGACACTGAAGAAAGAAGAAGAAAAAGAGATGGTTTAGATGGGGCTTTACACTTCATTCCAAGCCTTTTCAAAGATGAACTTAAATATAAAGCAATAAAACAAAATACTGTAAATTTGATTGCAACACAGTCTGCTGTTCACGAAGAAATACATCATTACGATACAAGTGATTTATACGCTGAGGATGTTCAGCTAATAGCTAAGGATGGGAGAATATATTATTTACCTGAAAGCAAAGCAAAATAAAAGCAAAAATCAAGAAGAAAATCAGAAGAATATGAAACCTGGGATTAGAAGGAAAGCTTGATAGATTATAGGTGGACTATGGTAGATAGGTCTGCAAGTCTAGAGTAGGAATAATATAAATAGAAGTATAAAGAAAATGGAAGGAGTAAAGAAAGATGACATATTATTTACGATTACCATTAGAAAATGCATTTAATGTTAAAGAGCTAGGTGGATATCCAACATTAGATAGAAGATTAAAGGAGGAACACTTTAATGGACTTAATAAATATGAAGGTAAGCCATAAGATATTTGGAGATGGAATTATTATAGCTAAAGAGAATTCATATATAACCGTTAAATTTTGCAATGATGAAAAGAAGTTTATATCCCCTAATGCTTTCGGTGGATATTTAACTACAGAAGATACAGATATTAATAATAAAATCAAAGAAGAGATTGAAGCAATAAAAAGATTAGAAGATGAGAAGAAGCAAGAAATATCCAGGAAAGAAAAAGAAAATCTAAAAATAGTTTCCCCAAAAGATGAGAAAATAGAAAGAAAAATAAAAGTTTATCCAAGAGAAAACATTGCTTTTAAATGCAATTATTGTGATGGTGGTAAGTCTAATAAAGAAATGGGTTTTAATGGAGTTTGTAGTGATGAGATTATTAAAAACAACATAGAGATAGAACAAAGAACCTGGTGTTCTTCAGAAGAATGTGATTGCTTATCTTACTTAAAGGGAGAAATCTCTCGCTTTGAATTAGATAGTATTCATAATGATGGAAGATATGTTTGTTATGAAAGCCAGATGTTAAGGGAATGGAAGGCAATGGCTGGAATAGTCCAAAAGGGAGATAGAGCAGGACAACCTATGAAGTTGAATAAGGTGCAAAATAACAGCTTATGTGTTCTAACTACAAGATTACCAAATTCTAGTGAAAGAGATAGATTTATATTTGGAGTATTCCTTGTGGATGAAAATTATGAAGGAGATAATTTTGAGGAAGGGTATGTATCTACTAAATCCAAATATAAGATTAAGCTATCACCAAAGGAAGTAGAAAAAATGCTATTCTGGGCTTACCATGCAAATGAAAATCAACCTGAAGTGGCTAGGTGGAGTTCAGGATTACATAGGTACTTTGAAAATGAACAGGCTATACAAATACTAAGGGATCTAGCATTATTAAAAAAAGGTACAGAAGATGAAGAGTTAGCAGAGGAATTTTTATTATATTTCTCTAAGATAAATAATATAGACATTAACTCTGTACCAGAAAAAAATGGAGCCTTGATAAGAGATGACCTATAATCTAGAAGTTTTATTAGATGAAGTAATTAAAGAATATGGAGATAACAAGGAATATATAAAACCCAATATTAGATGGTCAAATTTTTACCGTTTTTATTCTTTTGGAGAGTATAGATACTGGGATAATGTAATAGAAATTACTACCTTCCTTAATGATGAAAAAATAGGTATAGAGACCCTAAAATCTGTAATATACCATGAATATCTACACCAAAAATATAAAGAACACAATAAGGATTTTAGGAAGAAGGAAGATTTATTTCCTAATGTAAACAAACATAAAAGAATCTTGGAAGAGTTTTTTGATGAAATAGAAGAGATACCCCATAGGGAAGTAAGGATGACATTAGATTGTAAGGAGGATTTAATCTTTTGTGTATTAAATGGGGTGGAACTAGAGGAATATTTATTAGCCTTATATGCGTGTGATGGCAATTACTATATAGATTTAGGTAAAGATATAAAGCTGCCATTTAAAAGTTCAAAAAAACATCATGATGTAATATGGTTAGTAGAGGGTGATGAGTCAAATAATTATAAATATAAACCCAAAGAAAGTATGGACTAGAGCCTGTAAATAATTTTGTGTAAACTGTATAAATAGTACTCTTCTTTGTTAATAATTGGAATAGATAAATAAACCAATAATTACAAGGAGGAGTATTTTTATGTCGAAAGTTTCTAAAGAGTTATTGAGAGATTATGTTAATGCACAAAATTTTTCTAGCCCAGATGATATTCTAAATGCAATGAAGGAAATGTTTAGAGATGTATTGCAAGAAGTATTAGAAGCCGAAATGGATTCACATCTTGGCTATGATAAGAACGATTTATCACAGAAAAATACACTAAACAGAAGAAATGGATATTCAAGTAAGACTATTAAATCTGAATTAGGACCAGTAAAAATTGATATTCCTAGAGATAGAAACGGTGAATTTGAACCTAAAATTGTACCGAAGTATCAAAGGAATATAAATGGAATCGAAGAAAAGGTTACTGCTCTTTATGCTGCGGGAATGACTACTAGAGATATATCAGAGCAAATTAAGAATCTGTATGATGTTGAATTGTCTGCTGAGATGGTATCTAATATAACCAATAGAATACTACCTATCGTTACAGAATGGCAAAATAGGCCACTTGAAAGCACTTACTCATTTATTTTTATGGATGCCATACATTATAAGGTTCGTGAAGACAAACAGATCGTAGTAAAGGCTGCTTATGTAGTATTAGGTGTAAATATGGATGGTGAAAAAGAAGTTCTTGGAATATGGATAGGAGCTAATGAAAGTAGTAAGTTCTGGCTATCAGTATTAAATGACTTAAGAAATAGAGGAGTTCAAGATGTTCTAGTATTTTGTGTAGATGGACTTAATGGATTTAAAGAGGCAATCGGTGCTGTCCATTTGCCAAAATACAACGATGCATAATTCATCAAATTAGATCAAGCATGAAGTATATACCTTACAAAGATAAAAAGGCATTTGCAAGAGATTTAAAAACAGTTTATGGAGCTGTAAATGAGGATGAAGCATATGAAAACTTACAAGGCATGAGAGAAAAATGGGGAAATAAATATCCTAATGCTATTAATAGCTGGGAAGATAACTGGGATAATCTAATAACCTTTCTGGCATTTCCAGACTACATCAGAAAAATCATGTACACTACTAATAGCATAGAAAGCCTCCACAGTCAATTTAGAAAGGTAACAAAAACAAGACTAATATTCCCTAACGATGACAGTTTGTTGAAGATGCTTTATTTAGCAACAGAAAGAGTTAGTAAGAAATGGACACGAACTTATGCAAATTGGGATTTAGTCATAAGTCAATTGAAAATATTATTTGCTGAGGTCTTGAACAAAGGGGCATAATTGGGGACTCTGTCCCCAAACCCCTGAGGTTTATCGCCTTTGTTCTTCCAGGAACGGATAAAAAAACGGATAGTCAATCAGTCAACAATCCGTTCCTGTGTAGAAATTTAATAACCGCTCAGGTTGCTCCTCAGCATTGCCCTATCCTGTTATTAAATAAGAATTAAGTATATTATTACCAATTATAGGCATAATATACTTAATCAAATGACCCTTGAAAGTCAACTATCAACAAAATTCTACATGATATTACTTTGTATTCTTATACCAATTATTATCTCAAAGAATGAGAATACACAAAATTATTTACACCGCC
>JAPXKQ010000091.1:0-9622 GCA_033809995.1 Tissierellaceae bacterium | reverse complement strand
AGTATATAGTATATTAAGGGAAGTATATGGAGTATTTGAGTATAATGCAAAATATTTCCCAGACTATATAAGGGAAGTTTATGTTGATAGTATATGTACTTATGTTTTAGAAAATGAAATGATAACAGAAGAAAATAAATATATATCCAATGGAATTTGGAATGGCATAACCCTTACAGGCTTTGGCAAGATAAGATATGGTTATTATTAGGAGGTGGAATGTTGAGTTTTAATGAGTATTATGAAGCAAGGGATTTTATAGAACAGTTATTGAATATGGATCTATATGGCCCAGTGAAGGAAGATGAAATATTAGATGAAAATCCTTCTCAATACTATTCTGTTGGTATATTGTTTCCTAAGGATTTAAGGATAGATGAATTAGATCCAGATGAAATAAGGGATACAAAAAAGGCAAATGCTGCTGGAAGTTTTCAGGATACAGTTCTAGACGAAGAGGATGGTCTTTCTTATACCAATCTATATAAACCTTCATCTTTTGCCATATCCACTACTATAAAGCCAGGAGTAGAAGAAATAAAAATAAAAGTTAAATATAGCAGATATATAGTAGAAGAATATATAAAAACGGAAACTAAAGATGGAAAGGTGAAAAACTATAAGCAATATAAATGGACACGAGATCCCTATGAACATGAAAAAATTATCTATTTAGATAATAATGTGGGAATTAAAAAGATTGATATAGATGAAGGATTGAAACTAGAAGTACATATACACAATATATACAAGGATGGTTCTAGATCTATAACTGTAGTATTAGTCAACACTTATATAGGACAGGATAGTTTAATAAAAGATGAAAGTAATTCTTTTTTTCAAGTATATATGGGAATTACAGGAATAGAGGAGGATAGCCCCATATTTGCACCTAAAAGGATGCTAATAGAAATAGAGGAAAATGAAGAAGAAAAGATGTTAGAGATGTTATATGGAAATGTGAAAAACTATGCTATTGGTCATGGATGTGCAGTAGATTATGAAGCAGATGATAATGGTTGTTATAAAATAGAATCTAGTTTCATACCTAGCTATGAACTTAAACAGATGAAACCCCAATTAAAAGTAGATGATGAAGTGGTACAAATGAAGTTTTTAGCCACAGGGGAAAGGGAAAAGATAATAGATAGATTATTAGATTTAGTAGTATCTTATGAAAATTGGATAGAGGAACAAATTATAAAAGCAGAAAAAATAGATGATAGATTTAAGGATGTAGCCAAAGATAATTTGGATGTATGTAAGGAAACTTCTCAAAGGATGAAAGACGGAATAGAATTACTAAAGGATCCTGAAATATTTCTAGCATTTAAGCTGGCTAATGAGGCCATGTATAGACAAAGAGTTTATTATTTAAGAAAAAATGAAATACCAATTATAGATGAAAATATAACTTGGTATCCCTTTCAACTGGCCTTCATACTTATAGAGATAGATTCTATAGTGAATAAAAGAAGTGAATATAGGGATATAGTGGACATACTTTGGTTTCCTACTGGTGGAGGAAAAACAGAAGCTTATTTAGGAGTAGCTGCATTTACTATTTTTTATAGACGAATAAAATACAAAGATAGAGGAGCAGGAGTTACAGTACTAATGCGATATACCTTAAGATTATTAACTATTCAACAATTTGAAAGAGCAGCTGCATTAATATGTTGTTGTGATGAGATAAGAGAAGAAAAAGAAGACCTATTAGGAAAAGAAGAAATAAGTATTGGATTGTTTGTTGGAAATGCTATGACACCTAATTCATTAGATGATGCACGAAAAAACTTGGACAAGATTTTATCCAATGGGCTCAATAGTTTAAGTGAAGGGGAAGGGAATCCTTGTCAACTTTTAGAATGCCCTATATGTGGCGTTAAATTAACTTACATGGACTATAAGATAGATTCTGATGGGATGAAAATATATTGTAATAATGAGGAATGTAAAAATCATAAGGGAGCCCCTATTTATTTAATTGATGAAGATATATATGAAAAAAAGCCTACTTTTATTATTTCCACCATAGATAAATTTGCTAGAATGGCTTGGGAACCTAGAATAAAGAATATATTTGGAATTGATACAGAATATGATCCCCCTGAGCTAATAATTCAAGATGAATTGCATCTAATATCAGGTCCTTTGGGAACCATAGCAGGAATATATGAAACTGCAATAGATTATTTTTGTACAATAGGGGATAAAAGACCTAAGATTATAGCATCTACAGCTACCATTGGGAATGCAAAATCTCAGGTATTATCTTTATACGCTAGGGATTGTATGCTATTTCCTCCTCAAGGTATAGATATTAGAGATTCATATTTTGCTGTAGAAGCAGATTTAGACGAAAAACCAGGAAGAAAATATGTAGGTATACTATCTCCTAGTAAAACCCCTACTACAACTTTAATAAGGGTATATGGATGTTTACAATTTGCTACTAGATGTTTATATGATATGGGATACAGTCCTGAAGTTATAGATAATTATTGGACAATATTAGGCTATTTTAATAGTCTAAAGGAGCTGGGAGGTGCTGTAAATCAAGTATATGATAATGTGCAAGAAAGGTATTCCTTTTTATATAACAAAAAGTTTAAAGACTTGGTACCGTCATTTACATTAAAGAAAAGGTCTGATCATCTAGAGGAATTGACTAGTAGAAAGAGTTCAGCAAGGATATCTGAAATATTAAAGGGATTGGAAACCCATTATGAAGAAGAAAATAATAATGCTTTTGATTATGTACTTGCATCTAATATGATATCAGTAGGAATAGATATTGATAGATTAGGTTTGATGGCTATGACAGGTCAAACCAAATCCAATGCAGAATACATACAAGCTTCTAGTAGAGTGGGAAGACAAAACCCTGGACTTGTGGTAGTCATATATAATACTTCTAGATCTAGAGAAAGGTCCCATTATGAACAGTTTGTTAATTTCCATTCATCAATATATAAGTATGTAGAACCTAATAGCTTGACGCCTTTTTCCATGGGAGCTAGGGATAAGGCACTACATGGTGTTTATATTAGTATGTGTAGGCAAACCATACCTTATCTTAGCCAGTGGAATGATGCAGGAAACTTTAAATTTGATGATGAAAATTTAGAAGATATAGAAAAACACATTTTAGAAAGAGCAAATATTATAATTGGAGAAGAGGAAGATTACTATGAAACATTAAGGGAAATTGATCATATAAAAGAGCTTTGGGAGATGGCAATAGAAAATAGCGAATTTCTAGCTTATGATAAATACAGAGATCCGAAATCAAAACCTTTAATGGGTATGGTTGATGATGAAGATGCTATTTTTAGAACATTAAATTCTATGAGAAATGTAGATCTGTATTGCAATATATATTTGGAGGATGATTAGTATGAATCTTTATTCTGATGATCCAAAGACTAAACAAGTAGTAGGAGAAATGAGACAAACCCAGATGATAACAACCTTTGGATGTGGATCATTGGTAGATTTACCAAATGCTTCTGTAATAATTGCTGGAACAGATTTTTGGCATCATTATAAAGAAGAACAATATATAATACAGGAAATAAATTTGCAAAAGTTATTAAATGTAGATTTTTTTGTGAAACCAAAATCCCGGGATAATGTACCTGGACATGCCTTTGTTAAATCAAGAGATATTCCAGCATTTAGATTTCCTGAAACTTTAATATGTGCCAATGAAAACTGTGGTAAAATTGGAAACTATAAGATATTTAAACGGGGAAAGAGGTTAATATGCCCATTGTGTGGTAATAGAAATATTGTTCCATCTAGGTTTGTAGTAGCATGTGAAAAAGGTCATATAGAGGATTTTCCATATGATTGGTGGGTACATGGGGATAGGATTGAATGTGAAAAGCCAGATTTAAGATTATTTTATAGAAAAGAAACTGGAGGTCTTGACAGCATAATCGTATGGTGTAAAAACTGTAAGGAATCTAAGAGTATGAAATATAGCTTTTCACCAAATTCCTTAAAGGGCTATCCTTGTAGTGGGAATAGACCTTGGCTAAAAGATAAGGATAGGGAAGTATGTACAGAATCACTAAGGACAATTCAAAGGGGAAGTAGTACTATATATTATCCCAATCATGTTAGTGCATTATCAATTCCACCATGGAGTGATGCAATACAAAAAGAATTGAATAAACACGATGGAGCCTTAAGGGAATTAAATATTGAAGACGAAACAGAGCTAGATTTTTTTATAAAGTTTACTGGAATTACAAAAAAGCTAAAATGTAGCTATGAAGAACTAAAAAGGCAAATAATCCATCGATTAGATAACTATAGGGATCCAGAACCAAAACTGGATATTGATATAAGAATTGATGAATACAAAGCATTTTGCCAGGGAAATAATAGTAGTGCTGATTTTGTAATAGAATCAGAAGAAGTACCTGAATCCCTTAGGGAGTATATTGACCAAATAGTTTTAGCTAAAAGGATAAAAGAAGTATTGGTTCTAACAGGATTTAGAAGGATAAGGCCTGGAGATGAATTTGAAAATGATAAGGATAAAGTAGCTCCACTAAGTAGTAGTAAGAAAAACTGGTTACCTGCAGTTGAGTTTTGGGGAGAGGGTATTTTTATAAAGTTTAATGGAGAAAAACTACGTCAATGGGAAGAAAGAGAAGAAGTAATAGAAAGAATGAGAATACTAGAAGCCAATAAGGCTAGAGCTAATTTTCACTGCGATAGGTTTTCTCCTCGATATGTATTTCTTCATACTTTTTCTCATCTGTTAATACGGCAAATAACATTACAATGTGGCTATTCAGCTTCTGCATTGAAGGAACGTATATATACAACAGAAGTTCAAGGGGACAAGTTATATGAAATGGAAGGAATATTCATATACACTGCTTCCCCAGATTCAGAAGGAAGCCTTGGGGGCTTGGTAAGTCAAGGTAGAGGCAGCAATATAGAAAATACAATTAAAAAAACATTGGATAAGAGCAGATGGTGCTCTTCAGATCCCTTGTGTATACAATCAGGGGGACAAGGATTAAATTCTTTAAATTTATCAGCCTGCCACTCTTGTGCATTATTACCAGAAACCAGCTGTGAAATGCGAAATCTTTTTTTGGATAGAGCTACATTGATAGGAACATTGGAAAATAAAAATATAGGCTTTTTTAGTTCATAGCCACATGTGCATTAGTGCATTAGGGACGGATCTTTTTGCAGTGCATACGTGCATTGGGGACGGATCTTTTTGCATTTTTGGAGTGCAAATGTTTGTAAATCCATACAATTTTATATCAGTTTATGGGAAATGCAAAAAAGATAACAATATAAAAGAAATTGTTAAGAATAGAGAACTTATATCGGGAGTTATAGATTGTACTTTGATTACTAGGACATCTATATTCATACCTAATACAACAAATAAAAATGCGTTAAATATTGAATGTGAAGATAAAGAGCATAAATCTTATGATTTTTTTCTTATGAAGATTTAAACAAAATTAGCTATAAAGATGTAAAAGAACCAGTAATTCCAGGTAGTTCTATAAGAGGTACCATAAGAGCTATATATGAGGCTTTAACAAATTCTTGCTTTTCGGTAATAGATGATAAAATAATTTTGTCAAAGAGAATGCCAGATACAAGTAAGCCAGGGATAATAAAAAAAGAAGATAATCAATATGTTTTATATGATAGTGAAAAATTTATGGCAAAGTATAAGGAATGTAAGAAGGATCCTAATAAACAATTTAGTAAAAAAGATTATTCTAATGGGCAAAGGGAAGTTTATTACAATACAATTGAAAAGATTTTAAAAGATATGGGTGATTATAATCCTTGTGATGATATAAGTAAATTATGTGATGCTTGTAGTTTGTTTGGGATGGTAGGACAAGAAGCCAATGCATCTAGGATTAGGTTTACAGATGGAAGATATAAATCTAATGATAATGGAATTTATGATGATATAGTTACTTTACAGGAATTAGCTACACCAAGAATATCTTCTACAGAATTTTATGTGGAATCTCCAAGAAAAGATTTAATAGATGCTGAAATATGGACATACGATTATGCTGCAAAATGGAGTGGAAATAGAAAAATTAAAATTAAGGGTTTTGAGCCTAAATTGAGAGGACGAAAGTTTTATTGGCATCATAGAGAAGGATTAACAATGAAAAATAACAAATGCAATAAAATGAATGTCACTATAAGACCAGTGAAAAAAGGAGTAAAATTTGAATTTAAAGTATTTTTTGAAAGGATTACAAAAGATGAATTAAATAAATTAGTTTGGGTTTTGAATTTAGGAGATAACAGTGGACAATCAAATTATTGTCACAAAATGGGTATGGGAAAACCTTTAGGTCTAGGAAGTGTAAAGATAGTTGTTAATTCAGTAAAACAGAGAATTATAAATTTAGATACACTTGATAATGCATATAGATATGAGGATATAGAAATAGATTTACCTAAATTTAATGATGATGTTTTGCGAGAAGTAAAAATAGCGACAAATTTAAATAGTGTAAAGGGTAGGATTTCTTATCCAAAAGCTATAGATAGAAAGGAGAAAGAAACTATTTACAATTGGTTTATAGCCAATAAATGTGTTAATGGAGGAAAGGGGACTAAGCCTAAAATAAATAAAACATTATGTAAAGTAACAGAAAAAGATTTAACATTGCCTTATTATAAAGAAACTGCTAATGGAAGAAATAAAAATAAATAAACAAAACATAAATATTAATTGTAAAAAGGGGTGATTTTTATTATTTTATTATTTATTTTTGTAGTAGTCTTAATAATATACTTTTTTATTGATAAGAGAAAGTATGAAAGAAGTAGCTATAAAAAAGAAACAAACAGAAGTTATTCTCAAGTTAGGTTTGATAAAGGTTTTAATGGTGAATATTTAACTTTCGAAAAGTTAGGAGAGTTAGGTGGATATTCAAAAAAGTTGGCTAATGTATATATCCCCAAAGAAGATGGTACTACAACAGAAATAGATTTAATATTTATTCACCAAACAGGAATATATGTTATAGAATCTAAGAATTATAGTGGTTGGATTTTTGGGGATGAAAAGGACAGATTTTGGACTCAAACATTTAAAAATGGCACAAAAGAAAAGTTTTATAACCCAATATGGCAAAATAATAGTCATATAAAGTACTTGAAAGAGCTATTGAAGTATAAAGGCTATAATATCAAGGACGAAAACTATAGTTCTATAATAGTTTTTAGTGAAAGATGCACTTTAAAAAAAATACAAACTTATTCTGACAATGTATATGTAGTGAAAAGAGAAGAACTTGTAGATATTATGAAAAATATTATGAATGGATTAAATCAGGTTATATCTCCGGAGGAAATTATAAATATATATAATACTTTGAAGCCATATACAAATGTTTCGGAAGAGTTAAAAAGAGAGCATATAGATAATGTAATGGGGTACAAACAAAGATAGAATATTAAATAGTAAAACTATATTAGTTGAAATTTAATTGTCCTATTAGTATAGCTATCCACATTATACTACATATAAAATTGTTTGGAATGTAACTATTTTATAATAATATTAATAAAAATATAGAAAGTATATCATTTTATACACTTAAACTTGCACTAAAATCCTATTTTTCTACCTATAATTCAATGAGGAATAATTTTAATTTAATAAAAAAAGAAGAACAATTGGAGGAAAATGAGCAGTTTGTAGAAACAATAATTCACTTTCACCATTTTTTTGAATTATATTAAAATCAATAATTAGAAATATAGATGAATTGTTAGTTTTAGATTTTGTAAAGGATTTTTATATTTTATGTAAGTTAATTAAAAATGAAGAGGAGAAGATTAAGACTGTAGGATTTTCTAGGGCATTGGAGATATTTGAAAAATTATTGGGTAATGATATTGTAAATCCAAAATATAAATTTATAAATAAAGAAATAGAATCAATCAAAAAATTAAATACTTTAAGAAATAGGATTATCCATAGAGGGCTATATATTCTTTAATACAAAGTAGAAAAAGCCCATATTGTGGTTTGGAAACTTTAGTTTGTTATATTGATGAAGGATATAGTTATGATAAATGTGAAGGGAATTATTATATAAGCGATGTTTTTAATACATTTAGAGAAGCAACTTGTACTTGCTGTAATTTCAGTATAAATCAATTTATAAAAAAGGAGTCGTTGAATAAATATATAAGTGAAAATAATATTTGGAATATATAAATTTAATCTAGAAAGTGTTTATTATGTTAATGTTACCTATATAATTCATTGCACTGCCACAGCTGTAGCCCAAAATGCAGCAGGAGTAGAGGAAGGAAGCAGGGAGGGTTCAGTAATATCTACTATAGCTATTGGGATTTTAGTAATTGTTAATTTGATAAAATGCAATGCACACTTGTGACTTCAGTCATGAGTTACCCTATATGGTTAGTGTAAAATAATTGTAGGTTAAAAACAAAAAAAGAATAACTCCTTATGATATGATTAATGTGTAAGCCAATAACCTCTATCAAAAGAAAGAAGTTGTTCTTATGAATACTATTATACATGAAATTATGGGAAAAGTCATTACTGACTATGAAAAAGTTATGGGTAAGCTGATTGATGATATTGTAAAGGGGAAGGGAGAAATATCAGAAGTTAATAAAAAACTTGAGGAAATGTTAGATGAAATAGGAATAATGTTTGTAAAACATATATTAGAAACGATAGATGATATAGTGAGAGATCCAGAGGCTAGAAAGAAAAAAGGATATAATATTGAAAAAAGAGATGTAGAAAAAACTTTAATCACAATATTTGGTGATGTCAACTATAAAAGGACTGATTATAAAAATAAATGGAATGGTGAATATGCATATTTATCAGATGAGATATTAGGTCTAGAGCCAAATGATAGAATGGATGTGCTTTTTGATATAATAATTGAACAAACGGAATCTAGTATATAGAAAACAAATAATATTTCTTTTTGCTAAAAACTAAACAACATTGATATTTTTTATGTAGTCAAGGGCTTGCAACAGCAAGGGCTTTAGCCTTTACCCTTGAAGAATAAAAATATCAATGTAAAATGGAAATGCAAAAAATAATATTATATAAATAAATTATAAGGTTGTTTTGCGTAAATGTGCATATTAGTTGTATTAATAAAATATGGGGATATTCTAATTATTCATTTCCAACAATTACTTGACACTATCATTTTATAAATATAATTTGACGTCATTAAATATTATGATAGAATCTACTATAAGAAGAATTATTATTTATGTAGTTATAATGTGTTTTTACCATAAAATGGGGTGTAAAAATGATTGAAGTGAAGGTTAAAGGTATTAGCGTAGATCAGACAGGAGATTTCCTAGTATTATTGGTGGACCATGAAGAAACAAAGGTATTACCTGTAAGTATAGGAAAACTAGAGGCTCAAAGTATACTTATGCCTATTGAAGGGATTGAGGCTCCTCGACCAATGACTCATGATTTGTTCAAAGTTGCTATAGAAGAATTAGGAGCTAAACTTGAAAAGGTTGTTATAACTAAAATAGAAAATAGTACCTATTATGCAGAAATACACATGCGTCAAGG
>JAPXKQ010000090.1:1842-9672 GCA_033809995.1 Tissierellaceae bacterium | reverse complement strand
GGCCTACATTTATAATAGCCGTATCCATACCTATAAGTATAATATTTGCAATTGCAATGATGTACTTTACTGGAGTTTCAATAAATGTAATCTCTTTAGCTGGATTGGCTTTAGGCGTGGGAATGCTGGTAGACAATTCAATAGTAGTAATAGAAAATATATATCGTCTAAGACAAGAAGAAAATATGGGAATAATAGAAGCTGCCATAGAAGGGGCAAGGGAGATTTCAGGTGCTATTACTATATCTACTCTTACCACTGCATGTGTGTTTTTACCTATAGTATTTGTTGAGGGCATATCCCGTCAATTATTTGTAGATATGGGACTTACTATAGCTTACTCTTTGTTAGCAAGTTTATTAGTGGCCCTTACATTGGTACCTACTATGGCATCAGGCATGCTAAAGGAAGTTAATGGAAAAGAAAGGCATAAATTTGAGAAATTTAAAAATAGCTATGAAAAGCTACTTAGAGGTGCATTAAATCATAGAGGGATTATAATGATTATTGTAGCTGTTTTATTTGTAGGTAGCATGTTTGGAGGATTTTCCATGGGGACCTCATTTATACCAGAGATGGATGCACCTCAAATGGGTATGACTGTAGAGATGCCAAAGGGCGTTAGCACGAATGAAGCTAGAGATATGGCAGATGCTGTAACGGAGAAACTAATTGGAATAGAAGAAATTGAAACCATAGGGGCATTTCATAGTGAAGCCATGGGAGGAATAGGAGGACAGAGCAACGGAGATTCCATATCCTTCTATCTATTATTAGATGAAGATAAAGATATAAGTAATGATGAAGTGAAGAAAAAGATACTTGATGCAACTAAGGACTTAGATTGTACTGTAACTGTAAGTGCAAGTGGAATGGATATATCTGCAATAGCAGGTTCAGGAGTAGAAGTGATGATAAAGGGTAAGGACATGGATACATTACAGGATATAGCTAAGGATATAGCAAAGCTACTTAAGGAAACAGAAGGAATAGTGGAAGTAGATGATGGAATAGAGGAAAATTTAGAAGAGATTAGAATTGTAGTAGATAAGGAAAAGTCTATGGAAAATGGATTAACTGTAGCTCAAGTATTTTCCCATATTAATTCTACCATAGGGAAAGAGAAGGTTGCCACCACTTTATCTACTAAAAATAAAGATTATCCAGTAATAGTGGTGAATAAGAAACATGAAGATATGACTAAAGAGGATTTAAAGGATTTGACTATTAAAGGTAAAAAAGGAGAAGAAGAAGTAGAAGTAAAATTAGAGGATATTGCAAATATTACTGAAGCTCAAGGTTTGTCATCTATAAGAAGGGATTCTCAAGAAAGATATGTAACTGTTAAGGGAGAATTGGATGTAGACTATAATATAGGTCTTGTAAGTAGCGATTTTGAAAAGAAACTAAAGGACTATTCAATACCAGAAGGATATACAGTTGAACTAACAGGAGAAAAGGAAAGAATAGATGAATCTTTATGGGATTTAACTAAGATGATACTTTTAGCCATTGTGTTGATATATCTTATAATGGTAGCACAATTTCAATCATTGCTTTCACCATTTATAATACTATTTACCATACCTTTAGCATTTACTGGAGGAATGCTTGCATTAATTATTACAGGCTATGAGGTTAGCTTAATTGCTATGTTAGGATTCTTGGTATTAAGTGGTATAGTGGTAAACAATGGTATAGTATTTATAGACTATACAAATCAATTAAGAGATAGAGGATATAATAAAACTGAAGCATTGGTATTAGCAGGGAAAACTCGTATGAGACCAATACTTATGACAGCTATAACCACTATA
Source organism: Tissierellaceae bacterium (assembly GCA_033809995.1). Lineage (GTDB taxonomy): Bacteria > Bacillota > Clostridia > Tissierellales > Tissierellaceae > Paratissierella. The sequence continues at coordinate 7,855 of JAPXKQ010000090.1, read as the reverse complement.
TTTGGATTATCTACTTTATCAGTAGGAGTAGGAACTGGTTCAGAGATGTTACAGCCCCTTGCTATAGTGTCTATAGGAGGACTAGTATATGCTACAGTTCTTACATTGTTTGTAGTACCAATAATGTATCACTTATTAAATAAAGATAATCCAGATGAAAGCTCATTGGAGATAGAAGGTGAAAATTGATGATGGAAAACAAAAGGGAGGCCATATTAGATGCAGCCACTGATGTTTTCTCTAAATATGGATTCTATGGAGCAAAGATGGAGGATATTGCCAAAAAAGCTGGGATAGGGAAAGGTACCATATATGGTTATTTTGAAAGTAAGGAAACATTATTCTATGAGATGATAAAACATGGTATAGAGAAGTATGAAAAGGGTTTAGATATAGCATTAGAAGAGGAAGGCCCTTTAGATGATAAGTTGTATGCTCTATGTATATTTCATGGTAAATATTTAAATAGATATATAGATATAAGTCAGATATTAATAACTGAAAAAGAAGTACTATCAAAAGAATTGACTTGGGATATAGTGGAAGAGAAGATTAAGCTATTTAATAGGGTAGAAAAAGTTGTTGAAGAATCTATCCAAAGGGAAGAATTAAGGCAGGATTTAGATCCTAAATTGGCAGCTACAATAATTATAGGTTCTATAAGTCAATTCTATAGACATAAGATTTGTTTTGAAAAGGAGAAATATAAGGGCATAAATCCTAAAAATCTAGTAGATACTTTTTTACAAGGGTTAAAATAGAATATTATAGATAAAAGATAATTATATTACAAATAGCTATCAAAAACGGTATTTTACCGTTTTTGATAGCTATTATTTTGTTTTAATAATCTGTGGTATTAGAAAATAAACAAAAGAATGATATAATAATATATAATACATGTTAACCTAATAAAAAATTAAAATGGGAAATTTTTGAGGGAGTGGGATCATGACTAGAAAAGAAAAAGTATATAGAATGTTAAAAAAATTGTCTTATGATATTTCTAAAAATGATTTAGTTGAAAAATTAAATATCGGTTTTGATGCAGAAACCATTTCCCATGTTACTGGAATTAATAGAAGCAATGTAAGTAGAGAATTAAATGAATTAGTAAGAGAAGGTAGGGCTATAAAGATCGTAGGTCGGCCGGTAAAGTTTTTAGAAAAAACACATTTAGAAGAGATATCTCAAAAAAATTATGATGGGGATGGGGTATTTGAAAGCTTAGATGACTTTTTACAGATATTTAGTTCAGAAAATTTAGAATCAATCGCCAAGGAATCTGATCCCTTTGGTAGAATGATTGGAGCTACAGGTAGTCTAGAGTTAGCAATTAAACAGGCAAAAGCTGCTATATTATACCCGCCAAATGGTCTTCATACCTTGATAACCGGGCCCACTGGAGTAGGCAAGACTACCTTTGCTGAAATAATGTATCAATATGCTATATACACAGGAAGTATTCGGAAAGATGCTGAACTTATAATATTTAACTGTTCTGAGTATGCAGATAATCCCCAATTAATTTTGTCACAACTATTTGGTCATGTAAAAGGAGCTTTTACTGGAGCGGATCAGGATAAGGCAGGACTTATTGAAAATGCTGATGAAGGTATATTATTACTAGATGAAATACACAGGTTATCTCCTGAAACACAAGAAATGTTATTCCTACTTATGGACAAAGGAGTTTATAGGAGACTTGGAGAGACGGATAAATATAGGCAAGCGAATGTATTGATAATTGGAGCCACAACGGAAAATATAAACTCAGCTCTTTTACAAACTTTTTTAAGAAGAATACCTATGGTAATAAATCTCCCTTCTTTAGAAGATAGATCCCTTACTGAAAGGATGGAACTTATAGAGGAATTTTTTATAGAAGAGGTAAATAATGTTAAGGTACCGATAAAAGTCCACAGAGATGTAATAAGGGCTTTTCTACTATATGATTGTAAAGGGAATATTGGTCAACTTAAAGGCGATATACAGCTTTTATGTGCCAGAGGTTTTCTTGATTATAAGACCTATAATAAAAAAGAAATTGAAATAGGCATCCACTTCTTGCCTGAACATATTTATAATGGTCTACTAAATCAACATAAACGCCGAGGTGAAGTACTCCATTTAATAGAGTATGAAAAGGATTATTATAATTTTACGCCAAAAGATAGAGAGAAGTTTACAACTGTAGATAATTACAATCTATCTGATAACCTCTATAGAGAGATAACAGAAAAATACAATCATTATCTAGGAATGGGCTATCCAGAAGATACAATCAACGATATCATTAATGATGATATAGAAAAATATTTAAAAAAACTTATGATGAAATGTAATGTAGAAAAAGGTTTGCCGGGTAAAGAAGAATTATTTAAAATAATAAATCCAAAAGTATATAATGCCGCAGAGATGTCGCTGATATTAGCAGAACAAAAACTTGGACGGTGTTTTAGCAATAGGGCTGTAATTGGACTGGCTATGCACGTAAGTGCTCTCATGGAAAGAATAGCCGAAGGAGAAGTGATTTACAACGAAGAGATAAATAAAATTGCTTTAAATAATCCAAATGAATTTAGAACAGCAAAACTAATAAGGGAGATATTACAGCAGGAACTAGAAATAAACATACCTAAAGAGGAGATAGGATTTTTAACTATGTTTTTAAGTGCTGTAGATGCTAGCGAAAGTTACAAGAAAATTGGAGTCATAGTTTTATCCCACGGGGAATCAACTGCTTCAAGTATTGCCAATGTTGCTAACAGTTTATTAGGAACTGATCATTGCCATGCTATAGACATGCCTCTTGATGTAGAAGTAGAAGATGTATTAAAAAAGACCATAGAAAAGGTCAAGGCTATAGATGAAGGAAAAGGAGTTTTACTGCTAGTAGATATGGGTTCACTTACAGCCTTTTCTGAGATTATAACCAAAAAAACAAACATCCCAACTAAATCTATAGAAAATGTTTCTACCCCTATTGTTATTGAAGCTGTAAGGAAGAGCATCTTACCGGAAATGACTTTACCCATACTTGTAGAAGAGATAAAGAGTGCAAATCCATATATCGGTAGGATGATAAGTGGGGATATTAAAAACAAAGTCGACATTTTAGCACCTAAGATAATACTTACTACTTGTATTTCTGGTAAAGGCGCTGCTGTAAAGATTGCTCAGCTATTGAGAAATGCTCTACCTTTTATGGATGAATATAATGTTAAAATTAGACCTGTAGATATAACTGAAAAATCAAATTTAGATAATATTTTAGATGAAGACGAAATGAGTAATTTAGTAGCAGTAGTTGGAACTGTAGATTTATACATACAGGAGGTTCCCTTTATTCCCATAGATGAATTAATAATTGGAGATGGGATAAGAAAGTTAGAGAAGAGTATAAGCGGCTTAGACAATTATTACGAAAGAGAAAAACTATCAGAAGAAAATATGTTTATAAAAATGTTAGAAGAGATGCTTACATTTTTAGATCCAGTAAAAGCATATAATATTGTCAATGAATCTTATTTAGCTATAATTAAATTACTAGGAGTAGATAATACAACTCAGCTCAAAATTAGGTATATTTTTCATAGCTGTTGTATGATAGAGAGGCTTATTCGAGATGAAATTTTACCATATAAAAATGTGGATAAATTAATTAAAAAAGAGGTAAGTCTATATAAAAAAATTAAATTTTCGTTAATAGATATTGAAGAATCCTTTGGTATTACAATACCTGACACAGAAATAGGGTATATAATAGATATGTTTGACACACAGCAACACACTGATTGTTGTGAGCTATAAAAGAAGAAAACAATTAAAAGATCAACAAATTATTATTATAATTTAGTAAAGGCAGAAAGTGCTGTACAGCACTTTCTGCCTTTACTCTTGTAGTTTGGCACAGTAGCTTGGCATGAGAGTTGCAACTAATATGATGGTGAAGGGCAAATGAAATATTGACATTATACTAAAGTTAGGAGGACAATTTATGATAGGAATTTTAATAGTTACTCATGGAAATTTTGGATTAGAACTTTTAAAAAGTGCTGAGCTTATTGTTGGGAAGCAGGAAAACGTTGAAGCATTAAGCCTTAACCATGGTGATGATGTAGAAGAGTTATACAATAACGTAAAAAAATCTATAAAAAAATTAGATAAAGGAGAAGGAGTATTGGTTTTTACAGATCTATTTGGAGGAAGTCCTTCTAATGTGACTGCTGCAAATATGAAAGATTCTAAATTTGAAAGTGTATCTGGAGTTAATTTACCTATGCTCATAGAAGCTCTGGACTCAAGGACTAGTTGTAACTTAGAAGAACTTGCAGGTAAGGTTATACAAATTGGTGTTGATGGAATTAAAAATATAAGAACCGAGTTGAAAGAAAAAAGCGACGGAATTTAGGAGGTCAACTAATGCTTGATATTAGTATGGTAAGAGTAGATGAACGGCTTATACATGGCCAAATACTAATTAAGTGGATTCAAGTAAAGAACGCTAGTAGAATACTAATAATTGATAATGATGTGGCAAATGATCCAGTAATGAAAAACATATTAAATATGTCTGTTCCTGAAAGTATAGATTTAGATATTTATGATTTGAAGGAAGGAATAAAAGTTTTAACTTCAGATAAACCAGGTGATAATGTAATTGTGTTAGTAAGAAACCTATGGGTAGTGAGATCTATTCATCTGGGAGGGGTGCAAATCAAGGAAGTAAATATTGGTAGGCTATCTTCTGGTACAGGAAAGAAGAGAATTCATCCAAACGTCTTTTTATCTGACAGGGATATAGATATAATCGACTATTTTAAACAAAAAGATATTCCAGTAGTTATTCAAGCTGTACCAGATAGTTCACCAATTGTAGTACATGATTTAATTTAAATTTGAGGAAGGAGGAGATTATATTAGGAGAAAAGAAGAGTTGCCTTACATTATTATACTAACCCACGGAAGATGGGGTGAGGAGTTAGTAAAGGGAGCAGAAATGATATGTGGAAAGATAGAAAATGTTTATACTTTTCCATTGTTACCGGAACAATCTACGAAAGATTATACAGAACAAATTGAAAATCTCTTACAAGATGCTCCCAAGGGAAGTATTATTATAGCTGACTTGTTTGGAGGCACGACATCTAATGTTGCAGCAATTATATCAAGTAAGTATGATGTAATAGCTTTATCAGGATTAGATATTGCAATGTTAATAGCGGCAGATGAACTTAGAACAAAATGTACAAGGGAAGAGCTAGGGAATAAGATATTAAGGAGGTCAATTGGTAACCGTAAGTCTTTAAACAAAATGTTGAATAAAATGCTAAAAAAATAAGAAAAGGTATGAAAAAAGCTTTAATATAAAGTAAATTCAAATTAAAGCTTTGAAAAGACAATAGATGAAACTGGAGGGATATAAAATGATTGATATCAGTCTTTTGAGAATAGATGATAGATTGATTCATGGCCAAATAATAGCTAGTTGGATATCATATTTAAAATGTAACATAATTTTGGTAGCAGATGATAAAGCAGCAAATGATTCGTTACAAAGAACTTTACTGCAGATGGCTACTCCAAATAATATAAATTTAAAAATTTTATCTGTGGAAGATGCTGTTGAATTTTTGAATGATGAGAAAGAAATGGGCAAGGCTCTTGTCTTAGTAAGAAATGTTGAATGTGCATTAAAACTTATTAACAATGGTATTATGGTTGAGTCTCTAAATGTTGGGAATTTAAGCATGGATCCTACAAAGGAAAGAATTTTTAAATCAATATGGGTTGATAGTACAGACATTGAAGGTTTAAGAGAAATAGAATCATTAGGAATTCAAGTTATAGTAAGAGTTGTTCCAGAAGAAAAGCCGATATCGTTTTTTTCATTAATAAAATAACGGTTATTATTACAATACAAATGATGACTTTTTTTAAATACTCAGGACTGAACCACTTTTTCTCTGAAGGTTGCTCATAATAATACATATAACAGACACCTCCCTTA
>JAPXKQ010000090.1:0-1832 GCA_033809995.1 Tissierellaceae bacterium | reverse complement strand
TTTAATGATACGGCGACCACCGAGATCTACACCTGACCGGCATCGTCGGCAGCGTCAGATGTGTATAAGAGACAGGTTTATAAAAGCTTTATTAGTAGCTTTATGGGTAACATGGGGAATAATTGATGAACAAACTTTCCAGTTTCAAACTACTAGACCATTGGTTACCGGCATGGTAGTAGGGCTGATTTTAGGTGATTTAAAGACGGGTCTTGCAGTAGGGGCAATAGTTGAGCTAATGTTTCTTGCTACTGTTTTTGTTGGAACTGCGGTACCACCAGACCCAACTATGAGTTCTGCTATAGCTACTGCATTTGCTATAATGACAGGAAAAGGTACAGACATAGCTGTAGCAACAGCTATACCAGTTGCTCTTATAGGTCAAGTAGTAACAACTTTACAATTAAGTATAGTGAATGTGTTTTTCCTCCATAGGGGAGATAAATATGCATCGGAGGCAAACTTTAAAAAACTTACATTGATGAATGTTTTGCCACTATTAGTAAACTTATTATTTTATGGATTACCGACATTTTTAGCAGTTTATTATGGGCCAACTTACGTTACACCTTACATAGAAATGATTCCTGATAAGATTATTCAAGGATTTGCAGTTGGCGGTGGGATGATTGGTGCTGTAGGGTTTGCATTACTACTAAAATCTATTAAAACTACACAGTTATGGCCATATTTTTTAATTGGGTTTATTGCATCAGCTTATTTAGGAATAAATATACTGGGAATTGGCTTGATAGCTGTAGTAGCTGTTACATTACATTCCTATTTTACAGAAGGTAAAGATAATACTAAAGCAGAGTCAAATTTTTGATAAGGGGGTTTTATAATGTCTCAAAATAATGAAACTAACAAACTAACAAGAAAAGAACTTTGGAGTATTTATTTTAGGCAAATATTTATACGAAGTGCTTTAAATTTTGAACGACATCAGTCTATGGGATTTGCTAATTCGATGATTCCTGTTATTAGAAAATATTATGATACAGAAGAAGAACAAGCGGAAGCTTTGAATAGACATATGGAATTATTTTTAACGCAACCAATGGTATCAGCTATACCAGTTGGTATTGCTGCTGCTATGGAAGAAAGATATGCTACTAAAAAAGATATAGAACCAGAAAGTATTAATGCTGTAAAAACTGCATTAATGGGGCCTCTTGCAGCCTTAGGTGATAGTCTTATTAATGGAACACTTAGACCTTTGCTAGCAGGTTTTGGTATAGCATTAGCAATGAAAGGAAGTATAGCTGGGCCACTAATATTTTTGATAGGCATGACTATAATAACTCTAGGTGTACGATACTATGGTGTGTTTAAAGGCTATGAGCGTGGAGTAAAAATGGTTGAAGATTTGCATAAGTCAGGTCTTATTTCAAAATTATCTGAACTATCTGGGGTGGCTGCTTATGTAGTTATTGGAGGATTCATCCCTCAGGTTGTTAATATGAAAACTACTATAGAATATACAGCTGGAGAGGCAGTTATAAATCTTCAAGAAACGTTAGATGGTTTAATACCAGGTATACTACCATTGGGCATTACAATTCTTATGTATCATTTACTAACTCGTAAGAAAGTATCTCCTATATTGCTAATGGTATTAGTAATGTTGTTTGGTGTAGTTGGTGTATATTTAAATATATTGGGATAAAAATATGACAGAATTTTTATATAGATAATATAGGAGGTAAGTCTGAAATAAAAGCCTAGCACCACAAAAAATTAAAAAAATCTAAAAGGGCATAACAAATAAGCCATCAACTGATGACTTCAAAAAAATATTAATTAAATAAAACAAGAAGAGACCTAGGTCG
>JAPXKQ010000089.1:0-9766 GCA_033809995.1 Tissierellaceae bacterium | reverse complement strand
TTCTCCTAATAAAGCTATTTCAACATCTTCATAAACTTTACCATTAAATTCAAAATCAAATACTGCACCATATTCATCTAATCTATTAATCCTAATCTTATCCATGGGGCATACAAGCAACTTAGCACTTTTTTCTATAGCTACTTCTTCTAATACCTTTAAAGCTTCTCCCTGCTGGGGATAAGATATCACAAGACCATCTTCCTTTATTATGCCAGCTTTTTCATAAGCAATCTTCCCTAAAGTATCCCCTAATACGTCTATATGATCATAATCTATAGTAGTTATAACAGAAGCTAAAGAATTTTTTATAACATTTGTAGAATCAGATCTCCCTCCTAATCCTACTTCTAAGACTACATAGTCTACCTGTTCTTCCTTAAAATATACAAAAGCGATAGTGGTTACTATTTCAAAGGTTGTAGGATGCTCGTAACCTTCCTTTAGCATTATTTCTATTTTATCCTTGACCCTCTTGGTAATACCTGCCAATCTATCATCTGGAATATCCTCTCCATTAATGGATATCCTCTCGTTAAATCTCTCTAAAAAAGGCGAAGTAAAAAGTCCTACCTTATATCCTGCTTCGCCTAATACAGTAGCTATATAAGAAGCAGTAGAACCCTTACCATTAGTTCCTCCTATATGGATATAATCCATATCTAAATGAGGATTTCCTAGTAGATCTAAAAGTTTCCCAATAGTATCTAATCCAAGCCTTGAACCAAATTTATTTTTATCATTTATGTAGCTTAAAGCTTCTTTATAATTCATTTTATCTCCTCTTCTTTCCATATGCTTTTATACCAATTTTAAATCATTTTTGCATAATAAACAATAAAAATTTATTTAGGGTGGATTCCAATCCACCCTATTATCTATTTATTGGCCCTTAAAGCCTCAAGTCTCTCTAATACCTTTTCCATCATATCTTCGTATTTCTTTTGTTTTTCCCTTTCCCCTTCTACTACATGCTCTGGAGCCTTGGTAACAAATCCTTCATTGGATAATTTCCCTCGAACTCTTTTTAGCTCTCCTTCTAGCTTCTCCTTTTCCTTCTCTAGCCTTTCCATTTCTTTGTCAAAGTCTATTAGATCCTTTAAAGGTATATATACCTCACATCTATCTAATACAACGGATATATTATCTTCTCCTAAAGTAGACTTGTCTTCAAGGATTTCTATCTCTTCAGCACTTGCTAGATTGATGAAGTATCCTCTTCCATAATTTATAGTATCCTTTATACTATCATCCTGAGTTACAAATATAGTTTTAGCCTTTTTAGAAGGAGCTATATCCATCTCTTGCCTTGCGTTTCTTATACCTTTTATAGCATTCATTATATAGATCATTCTCTTTTCTGCTTCCGGATAGTTATTTTCTTCGCTATAAATAGGCCAAGAACTAACTATTAGGGCTTCATCCCTTTCAGGTAGATGTTGCCATATTTCCTCAGTTATAAAAGGCATAAATGGATGTAGTAATTTTAATATGTTTTCCAATACATGTAGCAGTACCATCTGAGCAGTTTCTTTGCTCATTATATTATCTCCATATAATCTAGGTTTGACTATCTCAATATACCAATCACAATACTCATCCCAAATAAAATCATATATCTTTTGAGCGGATATTCCTATTTCGTATCTTTCAAGATTTTCAGTTACTTCAAGAATTACAGTATTCATCCTTGACAATATCCATTTGTCCTCTTCTTCCAATGTACTTAAGTCTATGTCCTTATTTACTACTTCTTCATCTAAATTCATCAATACAAATCTAGTTGCATTCCACAATTTGTTTGCAAAGTTCCTGTTAGCCTCTACCCTTTCCATATAAAATCTCATATCATTGCCAGGAGAATTTCCTGTAACTAAAGTAAATCTTAATGCATCTGCACCATATTCATCTATTACTTCTAGAGGATCAATTCCATTTCCTAAAGATTTACTCATCTTTCTACCTTCCGAATCCCTTATTAGGCCTGTTAAAAACACATCCTTAAATGGCATTTCTCCAGTTTGTTCTAGACTTGAAAATACCATTCTAATTACCCAAAAGAATATGATATCATATCCAGTTACTAATACATCCGTAGGGAAGAAATACTTCATATCCTCTGTTTCTTCAGGCCAACCTAGTGTAGAAAAAGGCCATAGGGCTGATGAAAACCAAGTGTCCAGCGTATCTGGATCTTGATATACTTTTGTACTTCCACACTTAGTACATTTTTCAGGTTTCTCTTTGGAAACCATTATTTCGTCACATTCCTCACAATAGTACACTGGTAATCTATGTCCCCACCACAATTGTCTAGAAATACACCAGTCCCTAATGTTTTCAAGCCAATGGGTATATATCTTACCAAACCTTTCAGGTATAAAATTTAATTTCCCTTCATTATATGCATCTAAAGCTGGCTTAGCCAAGGGTCCCATCTTTACAAACCACTGTTTCGATATTAGAGGCTCTACTGTTGTCCTACATCTTTCACAATGTCCAATACTATTATCATGGTCTTTAATTTCTACTAGATAGTCTCCTGCTTTTAAATCCTCTACTATTCTTTTTCTTGCCTCATATCTATCTAGTCCTTCATATTTTCCACCATTTTCATTAATAATAGCTCTTTCATTCATTATTATACATTGGCCTAATCCGTGTCTTTCTCCAACTTCAAAGTCATTTGGATCATGGGATGGAGTTATCTTTACTGCACCAGTACCAAATTCCATCTCTACATAATCATCTGCAATTATAGAGATTTCTCTATCTACCAATGGTAAAATAGCCTTTTTCCCTATTAGATGCTTATACCTATCATCCTCAGGATTTACTGCAATAGCTAAATCTCCTAGCATGGTTTCTGGTCTAGTAGTAGCTATAGTAATATATCCTTCCTCTTCTTTTAATGGATATCTTATATACCAAATGCTTCCTAAAGTATCTTCGTGGTCTACTTCTGCATCGGAAATAGCTGTTCTACAATTTGGACACCAGTTTATAATCCTATCTCCTCTATAGATTAGATCCTTCTCATATAATCTAATAAAAGTTTCCTCTACTGCATTGCTTAAACCTTCATCTAAAGTAAATCTTTCCCTAGACCAATCACAAGAAACTCCCAACTTCTTCAGCTGATTATTTATATTTCCTCCATATTTTCTAGTCCATTCCCATGCTTCTTCCAAGAAACCTTCTCTTCCCAGTTCATCCTTGGATTTTCCCTCTAATTTAAGCTTTTCTACTACCTTAGCCTCAGTGGATATACTAGCATGATCCGTTCCTGGTAGCCACAAGGCTTCGTAACCTTCCATCCTCTTCCAGCGTGTAAGTATGTCCTGTATAGTATTGTTAAGTGCATGGCCTAGATGCAAATTCCCCGTCACATTTGGAGGGGGCATCATTATAGTAAAAGGTTCCTTATCCTTATCCACATGCGCTACAAAGTATTTCCTATCCATCCAGTACTTGTATAGCCTATCTTCGAAATCCTTGGGATTATAGGTTTTAGGTAAATTCTCAATCATCTTATATTCCTCCTCATTAATTCATTACAAAATAAAAGCCCTTCGTCCTTATATAAGGACGAAGGGCTTGCTCGCGGTACCACCTTAATTCCATAGATATAATCTATGACCCTTTAATCGATAACGGTTATCCCGTTTAAGCCTACTATCTTCAGCTTAAATACTCTGAAGCTACCTTCAGTAAACATTGCCTAAAAAGGTCTTTCAGCCTCTGGACCCCCTTCTCTGTATAGGATATTTACCTACTCCTCTTCTTCATTGCATTTATTGAATTGTTAGACATTATTATATATATAATTTATACTCTTGTCAAATGAAAAATATCACTGTCACCAAATACTTTAATGCGAATATTATGAATATAAAAGACAGCTACTACTTTATAATATTACAGGAGGGATATGATGTCAAAGATTCTCAAAATAATTTCATTGACATTAATACTTGCTTTATTGATTAGTACTAGTTTGGTCGGCTGTAAAAAAGATGAACTTAAAAAGGTTAGACTTATCGAGGTTACCCATTCCCTATTCTATACTCCTCAATATATAGCTATTACCCAAGGTTTTTTTGAAGAAGAAGGGCTGAAAATTGAGCTTACTAATGGTAAAGGAGCAGACAAATGTATGACTGCCCTGTTAAGTGGAGAAGCAGATATTGCCTTTATGGGACCAGAAGCATCAGTATATGTATATAATCAAGGTAGGGATGACTATGCAATTAATTTTGCCCAACTAACCCAAAAAGATGGTTCTTTCTTAGTAGGTAGAGAACCTGATCCGGACTTCACCTTTGATAAACTTAAAGGTACAGAAATTATTGGTGGTAGAAAAGGTGGAATGCCTGAGATGACTTTAGAATACGTACTTAAGGAGCATGGATTGACACCTGGGGTAGATGTAAATGTTAGGACAGATATCCAATTTGATGTAATGGCTGGAGCTTTTGTTGGTGGCGAAGGAGATTATGTAGCACTTTTTGAACCTGTAGCAGCCACTCTAGAAAAAGAAGGCAAGGGGTATGTAGTAGCATCTATAGGGAAAGAGGCAGGATATATACCTTATACATGTTATTCTACTACTAAAGGTATTTTAGACAAGGATCCAGAAATGGTCCAAAGCTTTACCAACGCAATATATAAAGGAATGGTTTGGGTACAAAATCATTCCAGTGAAGAAATAGCTAAGGCTGTTAAACCACAATTTCCAGATACTGATGATGATGTTTTGATAGCATTAATAGACAGATATAGGGAACAGGATAGCTGGAAACCTGATTTGATAATTACTGAAGAAGGTCTAAATCACATGATGGATATTATGGAATTAGCAGGAGAGTTGGATAAAAGAGCAGATTATGATAAAATAGTAACTACTAAATTTGCTAAAAAGGCTATGGAAAGCATAAAGAAGTAATCTTGTAAGGGGCGGTAAAAAACTGCCCCTAACGAGTAAATTTAAAAAGTTACAAATTAGTTACAATTTCCTCTTTATTTTTTTGTTGTTTTATTATATACTTAATTGTATAAGTAAAAGACTATAAAAAGGAGTTGCATATTCATGCCAAAGATAAAATCTTTAAAGAAAAAAGCTATAGCCTTTACTATATCAGGAATATTGTTTACTACCCCAATACTTGGACAAGCTCAGTTGGGAGATCAGATATTAAAAAAAGGAATGAGTCACGAGGATATAAAAATACTTCAGGAGCATCTAGTCACATTAAACTATCTTAAGCTAGATGAAACCACTACATATTATGGGGACCAAACTGCTGATGCTGTAATGAAGCTTCAATCATCTGAAGGCTTAAATGCAGATGGAATATACGGGTCAGATACACATAAAGCTTTAAAACGCCTCTTGAAAATTGAACCTATAGAATACAGTAGAATACTTAAGGAAGGCGTAAGTGGAGATGATGTAAAAGCCTTACAAAAAAGTCTTAAGTTTTTAGGTTTCTTAGACATAGATGAGTACACTACATATTTCGGCGCTGAAACCAGACAAGCCCTTATGGATTTCCAAAAAGTTCATGGCATTAAAGTTGATGGTATAGCAGGTGCTGAAACCATCCAAACAATAAATGATGCACTAGCAGGCAACAAACGTAGGAACAAAACCAATTCTGCTAATAGGGGTAGCTCAAGTAATCTATCTTTAGGACAAGAGATTGTATCTACAGCAAAAAAACATATGGGAACCGCTTATTCCTATGGTAGCTCTAGTTCCACAGCTTTTGATTGTTCAGGCTTTACCTATTATGTATATAAGCAACATGGAATAAGCATACCTCGTTCTTCAGCAGAACAAGCCACCGTTGGGCAACAAGTAAGCAAGGGAGATTTGCAAATTGGTGATTTGGTCATATTTAGTAACACATATAAATCTGGCCCAAGTCATGCAGGAATATATATAGGAAATGGTAAATTTATTCATGCCAGCTCTGCAGGCGGAGGAGTTATGATATCTGATTTAAGCTCTGGGTATTATAACAATCATTTTTCTTATGGTAGAAGATTATATTAATATAGAAGAGTATTAAACCGGTTTCCTTATAGGAAGCCGGTTTATTTTATTTGCAATAAGTTCACACGAAAATGATTTAGTTAGTAGGCTCCTCTTTAATAGATCCCACCTTCTTCTTTACTTCTTATGAATAATCTATCCCTTGTTTTTTGAGCAATAAAATGCCCGGGAGGCCCTTTTAGGGTTTCCCCAAGCTACTTATATATGCTTTATGTACAATTTTTAGGTGATTTTAGGTGAAACAATTAAGCAATTAGAGGTTCAACCATATATCCTCGTTTTTTTAATTCTCGGATAAGTTTCTTTTCTCTCTGCTTTTCATGATTCACTTGTATTTCTGTAAATTTGTCCTCATCATATGATAAGTTCTCTTTTAAAAGAGTATAGATAATTACTAATATCTTGCGTGCTAATCCAATAATAGCTTTTTTAGTACCCCTTCTTTGCTTTACCTTCCAATACCAGTTTGATAAATATGTTCCTTTTCTTCGTGTCACTGTCCAAGCTACTTCACATAGAATACTTTTTATATACGGATTTCCATGTCTTGTTTTTGTAGATTTAGTTTTTCCTGCACTCTCATTGCAGCCTGGTGATAACCCAGCCCACGAGCAAATATGCTCTGGATCAGGAAATTTGCTCATATCTATTCCTATTTCAGCAATAATGGCAGCTGCTGCTACCTTACTTATCCCAGGTATTCCGTCTAGTGTTTCCTCAGCTTCCTTGAACTTCTCAAGATATTTATCTATGCTATTATCTAGTTCCTCTATGTTTTCTTCCATCTGTAGCAAATGACGCATTTGCATAGACAAAAAACTTCTCTCATGTTCATTTAAGCTTCCATTTATAGCTAATGCTATATCTGATTGTTTCTTTCTGAGAACTCCTTTTATTAATGAATCTAATTCTTCGACATTTACATTGCCATGGTCAATGAGGTGATTTATTATTAATCTACCTGATGCTCCAAAAACATCTGACATAAATGTAGACAACTTAAAACCACAGCTCTGAAGAAACTTTTCTATTCGATTCTTTTGATTACTTACTTCGTGAACTATGCTTTTTCTATATCGGGTAAGGTCTCTTAGTTCCCTTACTTCTTTTTCTGGAATAAAACTTCCTGAAAGTAGCCCAGATCTTAATAGGCTCGCTATCCATTCCGAATCCTTTACATCTGTTTTTCGACCAGGCACATTCTTTATTTTTTGAGCATTTACTAGCAATATTTCTATATCACCTTCAAAAGCATCTTCAAGTGCTACATATACTGGTTTCCAATATACTCCTGTACTTTCCATCGCTACATGGTGGCAATCTTCTTTTTCTAGCCATTCTTTAAGACTTTTTAAGCCATGCTGAAGAGCTGAAAACTTCCTTATTTCTGATGTTGGTTTGCAATTCAAGGCACCCTTGGTGATACATGCTACTATGTTATCCCTATGAACATCCAACCCGCAACATATTTCTAATATTGCTTCCATTACCTTCACTCCAATATGTTTTAGTGACAAGATTGATAGCCTGAGAAAATCTAAAATTTCACACACGTGCTATCAGTTTTATTCCTAAGAAGTAAAACTAATGCAACACTCCTTTGTACTCTTGGGCTATCAAGATAGGTTAGTACCCGGGGATCAACCGCCATTCTTATTATCATCCTTTTTTCTTGTCCCGTTTTTAAGATATCCATTTAATAGTAGTTATAAACATCTTCAACATAATTTAGGGGAACGATTATTAGTAGTCACTACATTTTCATTCCCCTTTGTGTCTTCAAGTCATGATGGTTCGTAAGTTAGTGCTGGGGATGGATATTTATTTAGCTATTAATATTTAGCTATTGAAAAGTGGGACAGGGAGACCCATCCCCCCTGTCCCACGGTGTACCACTATCTGTTCCTAAAATATTCCAAAAACTCACCAGGGGTTACATTGGTGTATTTTTTAAATACCGAGATAAAATATCTATAATTGCTGAAACCTACATCAGAGGCTATGGTATATATTTTTCCTTCTCCTGTTTTCATCATATTAATGGATTTTTGAATTCTATATCGATTTAAAAATTCATTGAAAGTATAGCTAGTTTCCTCTTTAAATTTTTGATTTAAATAGGTGTCACTCATTCCTGTTAATTCTACCATATCCTTTAGTTTTATTTTTTCCTTATGGTTTTCTTCCACATATCTAATCATATCCATTACATGTTTAGAGCCTTGAAAATCACTATTGAGAAAATCTCCCCTTAGCACATCCACATCTTCAACATTTTCTAGTTTGTCCTTTACTATTTCATATTGTTTCTTAAGCTTTACCTCATTCTTTGCTCTATCTAGGGCTTCAAACAGCTGAACTTCTTCCACTGGTTTAAGCAAGTATTCACTAACGCCTAATTTAATTGCAGATTTAGCATAGTCAAATTCATCATAACCTGAAATTATTATGGCACTATAAATATATTTATCTTTACTCTTCTCAAGCATTATAAGCCCATTCATTACAGGCATATTTATATCTACTAAAACTATATCTGGTTCTAATTCATCTATCTTCATTAATCCGTCTTTACCATTTTTAGCCTCTCCTACTACTACACAATCAGCCCCTGTCCAGTTATAAGTATAATGTAGCCCTTTTCGAATCATCTCTTCATCTTCTACGATTAATACCTTATACATAGTCCTCTTCCCTCCCATAGGGTAAATAAGGTGTTTTCACAGTAACAATAGTACCTTGTCCATAAACGCTATCTATCTTAAGCCCATAATCCTTTCCATACAATAAAACCAATCTTCTATGGATATTGTAAAGTCCAATATGTTTGCCTAAGTTTTCCTGACCATCTAATATCTTTTTAATGAAGATCAATTCATCCTCTGTCATCCCACTGCCATTATCTATTACTTGAAACACTATATCCTTGCCTACAACCTTCCCTATTATATCTATATTTAAGAAATCCTTTTCCCTATACCCATATTTAATGGAATTTTCTATTATAGGTTGTAATAATAATTTGGGAACATAAGAGTTTTCTATCTCCTTAGATATATTTATAGAGTAGTTTAAACTATTCTTAAATCTAATTTTATGTAGTCTTAAATAATCCTCTATATAGGCTAAGTCCTCCTTAAATAATACCTTTTGTTCCCCATTCTTTATGCTATAACG
Source organism: Tissierellaceae bacterium (assembly GCA_033809995.1). GTDB lineage: Bacteria > Bacillota > Clostridia > Tissierellales > Tissierellaceae > Paratissierella. Next base: position 531 of record JAPXKQ010000089.1, on the reverse strand, counting down.
AAGTATCCTAGATAAGCTCATTATAATATTCTGAGCTTGGGTTGGATCAATAATTATAGTATATCGTAAAGTCTCTAGGACATTAAATATAAAATGGGGATTAAATTGAGCTTGAAGCTGCTTAATTTCATTTATCCTTCTTATATCAGAAAGCTCTTGATTCTTTTCCATTAATTCATTAAGCCTGTCTATCATAATATTATATTGATTTGCAAGGATTTCAAATTCGTCTCCAGTATCTAATGAAACATAGGAATCCATATTTCCCTCTTGTAAATCCTTAACGGCAATCAGCAATTTATCTATGGATTTGGTATTTTCAGAGGACATTTTCTCCGCTAAATAATTGATCAAAATATATAATAATAAAGAAACAATTCCAGTAAATATACCATAATACAAAAATATAGACCTATCGTATTTAATAGAGTTTAATGTATATATATTTATATTAGCCTCAGGTAAGCTATTTTTAATCATATGGTATTTGCCATCTCTAATCTTTACATATCTCATAGAGTCCGTATATTC
>JAPXKQ010000088.1:0-9822 GCA_033809995.1 Tissierellaceae bacterium | reverse complement strand
GAAGCAGCATTTTTAGTTCTGGAAACCTGAAGTCTCATGGGTAACCTCCTAGTATTTATAGGTAAATTATACCACATTGGGCAACATTGTGCAATATAAATATATAAAATTTGACAAAAAAATAAAGCCTTTTCAATGGCTTCAGCGATTTTTTTATCGTGCAAGTGTCAAAGATCCGGGTTACACCTTGGAAGAACATAGCTATAGCGTGTATAGGAGCAACAATAGTAGCGTTATTATCTGGAGTGTACCCATTGAGACGAATCAATGAAGGAATAATAGTAGAAAATATAAAAGCAGAGAATTAATTGATACAAACGTCGATGATGAGTTTTTTAAAAAAATTTATTTGCATAGTTTTACATCTTATGATATACTTGTTTAAATGTATTTATGATTTAAATTATCTAACTGAATAGATTGCTGAATTCTACTAAGAAGCGGGGGAACCAATTTTTTGGGGTGAATCCTTTTTTAGGATGGGCTGCCTTTAGCCCTAATCCGACAGCTAACCTCGTAAGCGAATAAAGGTGGCGTTATATTGTACTGATTTTCAGGACTATGGAACTCCATAGTCCTTTTTATTACTCGAAATTTTGGTTTACATAATGTCGAAAAACAAGGAAAGGTGATGTTATGAAAAAGAATTTAAACTATTGTATCATAGGAGCAGGAAATGGAGGACTTGCAATGGCAGGTTATCTTGCCATGATTGGATATCAAGTCAATTTGTATAACAGAACATTGGAAAAGATTCTTCCGTTACAAAAGAATCCTAAAATTCATATTACTGGAGAAGTAAATGGTAGTGGGGTATTAAATATAGTTACAAATAATATAGAAGAAGCCATTAGAGATGTAGATGTGATTATGGTAACAATCCCAGCAATGGGGCACTATACAATGGCAGTTGAAATGGCACCATATTTAAAGGATGGGCAAATAATAATATTAAATCCTGGAAGAACAGGTGGAGCCCTTGAAGTTTATGAAACACTTTTAAAAACTAGAAAGAAAAATAATATCATAGTAGCAGAGGCACAAACATTTATATATGCAGCAAGAGCAACATCTGCAACTAGCGTTCATATATTTAAATCTAAAAAAGAAGTAACCCTAGCTGCAATACCAGCGATAAAAACAGACTACGTATTAAACCTAATCAACGGAGCATATCCACAATTTACTGCAGCAAAAGATGTATTAGAAACTAGCATAAATAATTATGGTGCGATATTTCATCCAGCACCAACTTTACTAAATAGTGGACACATAGAAAGAGGAGCAACATTTGAATATTATACTGAAGGGATTACATTATCCATAGGTAACTTCTTGGAAAAAATGGACAAAGAAAGGATGGAACTTGGAAGAATGCTTCAAGTACCAACAGTTTCGGCAAAGGAATGGTTAATGGAAACCTACGGAGCATATGGTGATTCCATTTATGAAGCTGTGCAAAACAACTCTGCATATAAGGGACTTCAAGCACCTAAAGGTCTTGATATAAGATATATATATGAGGATGTACCATATAGTTTAGTTCCCATGGAATCCATGGCACATTTACTTGGATTTAAAACGCCAGCAATATCTTCAATAATAGATATTGCACAGATAATGACAGGCAGAGACTTTAGAGAAGAAGGAAGAACTGCAGATAGATTGGGATTAGAAGGGCTTAGTGTTACGGAAATGCATAGATTGGCGAGAAATGGCGTTGTAATAAAATCAGAATTTGAGGAGGCGATTTAGTGAAAAAGATAATTGGAGGAACTTTAGGAAATTGTGTTCACGTAGCTGGCACAATGAACTATTTAAATTTGGCTGAAAAAGAAAATTATAAGACAGAATTTATAGGGATAGGTATTAGTATTAAAGAATTAATTAAAATCATAGAGGAAAAAAGGCCTGATATTGTGGCTTTATCATATAGATTGACCCCAGAGCCATTAAATGAAATTCTGATTGAATTAAAGAATGAAATTGACAATAATAGTGACTTGAAAAATTTACAATGGCAATTTGGAGGCACTGAGCCTACCGCCAATGTAGCAAGGAAATATAATATATTTGATAAAATATTTGATGGCAGTGAAGATATTGACGAAGTTATTGCGCATCTAAAGGGTATCGAATATACAGATGAAGAAACCTACTCACAAGATATAATATCAAGAATAAAATCTAAATATCCTTATCCTGTATTGCGACATCACTTGGGCCTTTCATCTTTGGAAAAAACAGTTGAAGCCATAGAAAAGGTAGCTGATTCTAAAGTTTTAGATGTTATTTCAATAGCACCTGACCAAAATGCACAAGAATATTTCTTTGACCAAGAAAACATGGATGGAAGATTAGATGGAGCAGGTGGTGTACCTCTAAGAAGTGCTGAAGATTTTAAAAAGTTATACAATGCTGCTCAAAGAGGCAATTTTCCACTGCTCAGGTCTTATAGTGGAACAAAAAATGTTCTAAGATTTGCGGAAGTGTTACAGGAAAATATAAATAATGCTTGGTGTGCGGTACCATTATTTTGGTATTCAGAATTAGATAGCAGAGGACCAAGGACATTAAAGGAAGCAATAGTAGAAAACCAACAAGTTATGGCATGGCATGGAGAGAGGGGAATTCCAGTAGAAGTAAATGATCCTCACCACTGGAGTCTAAGGGATGCCCATGATGCAATAGGTGTTGCGGCGGCATATTTAGCAGCGTATAATGCTAAGAAAATGGGAGTAAAAGACTATATTGCTCAATATATGTTTAATGTACCTGCATTTATATCAGCAGAAATGGACTTAGCTAAAATGTTAGCTAAAATAGAATTGGTAGAAAGCCTAGTGGATGATGATTTTAAAGTCTATCGTCAGGCAAGAGCAGGGCTTGCTAGTTTCCCAGCTAATCTAAATCAAGCAAAGGGACAATTAGCCGCCTCAGCATACTTAGCTATGCAAATCAAACCACATATCTATCATGTAGTAGGATTTTGTGAAGCTCATCATGCGGCAGAAGCAGATGATATTATTGAATCCTGCATGATTGTTAGAGGAATCATTAAAAATGAATTCTTAGGTTCTATAGATATGACTCAAAACAAAGGAGTTATAAAAAGAAAGAATACATTGATAGAAGAAGCTAGATTAATTATAGAAGCTATAAAGTCAATTGGTGAAGGTGTAGAAGACCCACTATCAGATCCAGATACATTAGTAAAAGCAGTAAGTCTTGGTATATTAGACGCTCCTCAACTAAAGGGTAGCAAAATTGCTAAGGGCGAGCTTAAGACAAAAATGGTAAGTGGAAGCTTATACGCATATGATGAGGCAAACAACAGAATTATTTCTGAGAAGGAAAGACTAGAAAAGATTATGGCAGACAGGGGAGCAGACAAGGGGACGGTTCGTTTGTCTGAATAGGTCATTGGGGCAGTCCCCAGTGGCCTAAATGTTTTCCTTGACTTATGTATACAAAATGGTGTATTTTAACATTAACGGGTCAATATTTTGGGGGTATAGCTCAGCTGGGAGAGCGCTTGAATGGCATTCAAGAGGTCAGGAGTTCGATCCTCCTTATCTCCACCACATTTGAATAGGAAAGGTTAAGGTATTGAGGAAATGTACAGATAATCCACATTTAATTCTTTTTAAATAAGCAATTTAGGCCTATAAGGGGCTTAATTGTGATGCATTTAAAATGTGAGTGGATAGTTCCTTAATTAATTTAACCTTGATTAACCCGAAATTGATTGTATTTACTTAGCATGTGATTTTATGCCTAGGTGATTTGTTTGTAAACAATTTTTATGGTTATATTAGTTAATGCTATCCTCTCCCAAAATAAGGAGGGGATTTTCATTTTATTGATAGAATGTAATAATATAAAGAAGTATTTTGGAGATAGACTAATACTAGATATTGAAGATTTAAAGATATATTCAGAAGATAGAATAGGAATAGTAGGCGTAAATGGAGTAGGAAAGACTACACTGATAAATATTTTAATGAAGAAATTGGAACCAGATGAGGGAAATGTTAAACTCAATGGAAGCTACTCCTTTGTATCCCAACTGGAAGAATCGGAAGTAATGGAAATTAGTGATGAGATGGCTTCGAGGTTCAATATCCCTAAAGGATGGGATGACAATATGAGTGGTGGTGAAAAGACTAGATTTAAACTGGCATCTGTTTTTGATAAAAAGACCGATATAATATTTGCTGATGAGCCTACATCAAATCTAGATATAAAAGGAATTGAATTATTAGAAAAAAGCTTAGGGGAGTACAATGGAGGCTTAGTGACTATATCCCATGATAGAACCCTACTGGATAAAGTATGCAACAAGATTATAGAATTAGAATTTAGCAAAATAAAAACATATAACGGTAATTACTCTAAGTACAAGGAATTAAAAGAAGAAGAAAAGGCGAGAATAGAGCTTGAATATGAACAATATATTAATGAAAAGAAAAGGCTAGAAGGAGTAATAGCCAATACAAGACAAAAGGCAACATCCATAAAGGGAGCTCCAAAAAGGATGGGTAATTCTGAAGCAAGACTCCATAAGATGGGTGGACAGAAGGCAAAGAAGTCTCTTGATAATGCGGTGAAAAACCTAAGAAAAAGAATAGAACACCTAGAAGTGAAAGAAAAGCCAAAAGAACAGGGCATTATTAATTTTGATATCCAAGATAGTAGTAGGCTTCATAGTAAAATAATCATAGAAGGTAGAAAAATAAATAAGGCATTTGATAAGAAAGTTATCTTTAAAAATGCAGAATTTAATATCTACAATGGTTGGAAGGTAGCTTTAATAGGAGATAACGGCTGTGGTAAAAGCACCCTAATTAAAATGATTATGAACAATGAAGCTGGAATAAAGATAGTAAAAGGTGCGAGGATAGGCTACTTCAGTCAAGATATGGATATCCTAGATAATGACAAGTCCATATTAGAAAATATAATGGCTACAAGTATCTACAATGAAACATTCACTAGAACTCTTCTTGCAAGACTTTTGTTTAAAAGGGAAGATGTGTATAAAAAGGTAGATTTATTGAGTGGAGGAGAGAGGGTAAAGGTATCCTTTGCAAAGTTACTTTTACAGGATATAAATATCTTAATCCTTGATGAGCCAACAAATTATCTAGATATTAACTCAATGGAGGTTGTAGAAGAAGCCTTAAAGGCCTATAATAGGACAATTTTATTTGTATCCCACGATAGAAGTTTTGTAAATAGTATTGCTGATCATATTATGACTATTGAAAATCATAAGATAAATGTATTCAATGGAAATCTAAATGAGTATTTGGAAAGCTTAGATAGAAAATATGACGCTGATAAGGAAAATAAAGAGCAAGAGATAGCTATATTAGAAAATAGACTTTCGGAAATCATAGGAAAACTTTCTATACCATCTAGAAGGGATGATGTGGAGGCATTGGATAGGGAATATCATGAGGTAGTTGAAAGGTTAAAGATCTTGAAATAAGTTCCAGAAAGATATTGCAGAATGTAAGTTCTTTTGGTAAGATTAGGACAAGGTAATCGATATATACAGGGTGTTGTTGCCACCTCAATTCACAAAAGAAAGGAGGTGGTGGATATGACGACATATGAAGCTATATCTTTAATGATAATGTTCTCTATGTTTGTAATATCGCTAATCTCCTTAATAGTTTCTCTGGTAAAGGAAAACTTTAAGAAGAAAAAATAGTCACCCTGTATTGGCCACAGGGTGACTATGCTTTAATTTTCACTCAGAGGTAAACAACACTTTTGTTGTGTCGATTACCTTATTTATATTATATCACTTTACAGTAGTTTGTAAACATGAAATTTTACAACAAACTAGAATCCAAAATTACATAATTTGCCCTATGAATATATAGGCTCTTTCCATCAATATTTAATCTAGTCATCTTAGGTAAATCATCGGGAACTGTAACATATACATTTTCACCTTGATATACTCCTATAGGTATACCTAGTTGACTTGATATTATTATAGTTTTACCTTTCCCTATCTTATTTTTGATATCATTTATATATCTATCAATTGGTACAAAGCCACCACCAGAACTAGCAATAATATCCTCTGGTAATTCAAAATCTTCTATCATATCTAGTCCATCTTCAGCGAATATAACGGTATTGCCTACTTGAATCATTTGTCTTCCATTAATAGTAATCTCTAAGACAGAAGACTGAAAGCCTTCAGAAGTGGAATCATTGTTAGCTTTATTTTCCAAGAGGCCTACTGTGATTTTTTTCCCATCAACAGTCAAGGTCTTATTGGCATAATTGTCATATATGGAAATCACATAATGTCCGCCAACCAACTCACCCTTAGTAACAGCAATAAAATCTTTAACCGCAGCACATCCCGCAAGACTTATTAGAATAACAATTATTACAGTTAATATTATCAATTTTAAAACGTTCCTACTTTTTCCATCCATGCCTATATCCCCTTTATTAAAAATCTAATATATCTATTATAACATCAATGTGTAGATATTTTCACAAAAAATACAAATGTATTACCTTCCAACTAATAATTTAATCAAATAAAGTTATCATTATATGGGAGGTTTAATAATACCCTAGACATTTTAGACAATATAAAGTAGAATATACAAAACTATTAAATTATATTAGAAAGGGTTGAAAAATGGAAAAGTTAAAATTATATGGATTTAATAATTTAACTAAAACTTTAAGTTTTAATATCTATGATGTTTGCTATGCAGTGACTCCTGAGGATAAGCAAAAATATATCGAATATATTGATGAACAATATAATTCAACTAGACTTACAGAAATCCTAAAGGAAGTTACAAATATAATTGGTGCGAATCTATTGAATATTGCAAAGCAAGACTACGAGCCCCAAGGTGCCAGTGTAAATTTGCTAATAACTGAAGAAGCATTGCCAATTATTTGTGTAGACCCTTCATGTAATGTAGGGGAAATTGTTACGACACCTAGAAATGTAATGGGGCACTTGGACAAGAGTCATATCACAGTTCATACCTATCCAGAATATCATCCAGATAGAGGAATTATGACATTTAGAGTAGATATTGATGTTTCAACCTGTGGAGAAATATCACCACTAAAGGCATTAGATTATTTAATAGAAAATTTTGATTCAGATATAATAATATGTGATTATAGGATTAGAGGGTTTACAAGAGATATCGACGGAGGAAAACACTTTAAGGACCATAAAATCAATTCAATTCAGGACTTTATTTCAAAGAGAAATTTAGACCTTTATAATAGTATAGATGTGAATGTATATCAGGAAAATATCTTCCATACTAAAATGATATTAAAAGATTTGGACTTGGACAATTATCTATTTGAGATAAAAGAGGAAGATTTAACTGAAGAAGAAAGAAGAAGCATATTGGTTAAGCTCAATAGAGAAATGCATGAAATCTACTATGGACGAAACTTTTAAGAGAGGGTGATTTAATGGCAACATTATGGTATTCAGAGGATTATACAGAAAATTGTAGATTTGATATAAAGGTAAAAAGACAAATATATTCAGAACAAACACCATTTCAAAAGATAGATTTCTTTGAATCAGATGAATTTGGAACATTCTTTACCTTGGACGGTTTTATGATGGTAAATGAAAAGGATGAATTTATCTATCATGATATGATTACCCATGTTCCAATGGCTGTTAATCCAGATATAAAAAAAGTATTAGTCATAGGCGGTGGAGATGGGGGGACAGTAAGGGAATTAACCCGATATGAAAATATTGAACTTATACATTTTGTTGAAATTGATGAAAGAGTAGTAAGACTTTGTCAAAAATACCTTCCAATAACTTCTTCAAAGCTAGAAGACCCAAGAGTTCAAATGTACTTTGAAGATGGAATTGAATTTGTTAAGAAATATAAAGATTATTATGATTTAATTATAGTAGATTCAACAGACCCAATAGGTCCTGGGGAAGGATTATTTACAGTAGAGTTTTATAAGAATTGTTATAAGGCTTTAAATAATAAAGGGATATTAATCAACCAACATGAAAGCCCCTATTATGAACAAGATGCTGAACAAATGAAAAAAGCTCATGCAAAACTAAAAAATATCTTTGAAATCACAAAGGTATATCAATATCATATGCCAACCTATGCTTCAGGGCATTGGCTATTTGGATTTGCAAGCAAAGTTTTTGATCCCATTAAAGACCAAAAAAGAGATCAATGGGAAAAACTAGGGCTTAAAACAAAATATTATAATTCGGATATACATGTTGGCTCTTTTATGTTGCCAACGTATGTAAAAGAAATGCTAGAAAGCGTATAATACCTCCCAATTCGGGAGGTTTGACTTTTTTTATACTTAATGATAATTTGAGTATAGTACACATAAGAAAGGAAGTATTAAATGGGGATTTCATTAGTATTAGCAGAAAAACCCTCTGTAGGAAGAGATATAGCGAGGGTTTTAAATTGTAATAAAAAAGGAAATGGATTTTTTGAAAATAATAAATATATAGTTACATGGGCATTGGGGCATTTAGTAACATTAGCAGACCCTGAAGAATACGAGAAGAAATATAAAACATGGGATATAAATGACTTACCTATATTGCCAAATGATATGAAATTGGTAGTAATCAAGCAAAGTAGCAAGCAATTTTATACTGTAAAAGAGCTGATGAATAGGAAGGATGTTTCTGAAATAATTATAGCAACTGATGCAGGGAGAGAGGGAGAATTAGTTGCAAGATGGATCATCGAAAAAGCCAATGTACGAAAACCCCTAAAACGACTTTGGATATCATCAGTGACTGATAAGGCAATCAAAGAAGGTTTCAATAATCTAAGAGATGGTAAGGCTTATGAAAACTTATATGAATCTGCTAAAGGCAGAGCAGAGGCAGATTGGATAGTAGGAATAAACGCTACAAGAGCATTAACTACTAAATACAACTCTCAGCTATCCTGTGGAAGGGTGCAGACACCAACATTAGCAATAATAGCTCAAAGAGAAGAAGAAATAAAAAACTTTGTACCGAAGGAGTATTACGGAATAACTGCAAATACAAAGGATTTAAAATTAACATGGCAGGATAAAAACAATAATACTAGAACTTTTAATAAAGAAAATATAGATAAAATATTTAATTCAATTAAAAATAAAGATGCACAAGTCATAGACGTAAATAAATCTTTAAAAAAATCATATTCACCAGGACTATATGATTTAACTGAACTACAAAGAGATGCAAATAAAATCTTCAATTTTTCAGCTAAAGAAACATTGTCCATAATGCAAAGACTTTATGAAAATCATAAGATATTGACATATCCAAGGACTGACTCAAGATATATTTCGGAGGATATAGTCCCAACCTTAAAGGATAGATTAAAAGCCATAAATATTGGGTCATATAGCAAATTTGCATCAAATATTTTAGCAAGACCAATAGTAGGAAACAAATCCTTTGTAGATAATTCAAAGGTAACAGACCATCATGCCATAATCCCAACAGAACAAAGGGTTATATTATCTGAATTAAGTGATAAGGAACGAAAAATATATGATTTAGTAGTCAAAAGATTCTTAGCTGTACTTTATCCACCTTTTGAATATGAGCAAACAACAATAAGGGCAAAAATAGGTGAAGAGAATTTTGTAGCAAAGGGCAAGAGGATAATCAAAGAAGGATTCAAAGAAATTTATTCAGTTAATGAAGATGATTTAGAAGATGACGATATTGGAGAGCAAGTATTACCATTAATCAATAAAGGAGATAAATTAAAAGTCATATCAGTAGTTCAAACC
>JAPXKQ010000087.1:0-10143 GCA_033809995.1 Tissierellaceae bacterium | reverse complement strand
TCCTTTATAAATTTTATTGTTCTTCTAAACATAATCCTACAACTTCTTTTAAGTTAAAAAGGTTGGGTACATCTTCAAGGGTTTTAAGGCCTTTATTTATTAGTAATACATAATCCTGTACTATTCTGCTTTCTCTTGTAAAGTTCATATTATATACCTCCTAACATCATCATCATAAGTTCTATTAATTCTGCACTAGCCTGAGCCTGTTCTAGCCTTTGTAATGCGTTTAAAGCCGATATAAGTTCTAAGGTTTCTACTGTGTTTTGTGCAAATTTTAATTCTATGTTTTTACCCTCTAAAAATTTTTCCATTTCTTCTCTTTCTCTTGAAAAGTGAATAGGCAAATCCCCTTGATAATAACTTTTTAAAACTTCATTTGTTTCTGTGTCAATCATTTGATATTTTATATCTGAATTTTGGATTTCAATAAAATCTATATTCATTACTTCGACCTCCATTTCATATTAGGGTATAGTGTAATACTACGAATCCCTATCTGGGTGGTTGCACCAACAGATGGTGCAATTTGAGGTTGTAATTGCCTGAAACCAGTAAAAATATCTCCATTTTCAAAATATAAATCACCCGTAGCTAGTTTTGTGCCATTTGCAGGGACACTTGGAGATTTAATAGTAGCTGTGATAGTGCCACTAGCTACGTCCACCAACCTAAAATAAACAACAGAACCGTTTTGCCAGCTAGTGTAACAGGTGACTGAAGCACGAAAAATCATAGTATTACTCAAATCCACATTGATAGGGGGTCCAATATTTATAAATACATTTGACCCTTGAGTGTCAACATTGAGACTCATAGAACTATTGTAAATTGGAGTATTGGAAAATAAACACAGTCCATTACTATCTCTAGCAATTTCGCTGTGCTTCGCATTATCTGCCTCATGCGTCTTAAGTCCCTGCTCTAATTTATTCAAATTTGCTGCATTTACTGGTGTACCTTCTTCAACAACTACACCAGGAGCTGGTACTAAAGTTACCGTACCATCTGGATTATTAACTATATTAAACGTTCTTGGCTTCTCTACTACTCTATCCTTCCAAATTGTTGGCTCATAAGCCATATTAAATCACTTCCTCTCCACAAGTAAATTCTCCGCAATATTTATAACTTTCATATATTAATTTCGCCCATTTATATAGCAACTCTAAATTTCTTTCATATCTATTTGCATCTTCGTAGCTAAATCTAGTTTTTTGCGGCCATACCTTCATATTCCCATAGCCTGGCGGTGTATAAAAAGAGTTTTTAAGACTTTCTAAATTTAATTCAATCCTATTTATCTGTGCATTTGTAGGAAACTTTAACATTGACCAATCGGAATCTGATAATTGTATTTCTGCATTATAGCCCATACTAGATAATAGGTCTGCTATAAATTGTGTATTTGCTTCTACTCTGTTTAAATCCTCTGTATTATAATAATCATTATATCTCCACACTACACCGGGTATCATATCATCTACTTTATAAATAGTAGTACTATAAGATGTTGGAGTGCCTAGATTGTTGTATGCGGTTATTTCAATTATATATTTATCATCAGATGATTTAGGAACTATTGCGGACCATACACCTGGAGAAGTAAGGGAAAAATTCGCCACTTCTCCATTAACTGTACCAGATACATACGATATATCACTTGCTAAGCTAATACTAAGTTGTTCAGTCATTATCCACTCACCTCTACTGATATAACCATTGTTGCTCCCGCATCTACAGGATTAGGTACTATAGATACACTTCTTATTTCCGGTGCAGAGGTATCTAAGGTCCCTGTTATTGTTACTACTGTTTCCCTGCCTGCTGCATCCTTAGAAGTAACTACGATAGTGTTATTACCGTTTGCCAATGTTATAGCTTTAGAAAAATTCCCTGATGTTATTGTTACTGTTCCTTGGTCTACACCATTAAGTTTTATTGTCACCGTTACTGGTGAACTTGTAGCATCATTTGTACTTCCTTGGACCACCATGTTTGAATTATTAGTTATGAAATTATTAGATGGATTAGTTACGTTTAAAATTGGTGGTACTGTATCAACTGTATATGTCCTACTTGCTTGTGTAGCTACATTACCATCATAGTCCATTACATCAATAGTTACTGTATGAGGACCATCTGTCAATGCACTAGGCGGAGTATAGGTACAATCATAGCCATTACTTACCGCATTGCATACCATACCAGGTGAGCCTTGCCCGATTGCAGCTCCTCCATCAATTTTTAGAACTAATTTAGATAAATCTATGCCAGACCCATCAACTTCATCTCTAAGTTGAAATACAATAGGTTGTTTATTGTTGATTACAAAAGCATTCGCCCCAGGTGAAGTAATGTTTATAGTAGGTTTAACCTTCTCTTTTACTTTAAGTTGTAAACTTGACCCTATAGTAGGCGACAAATCATTAACTGTAGTAATAGTACCAGCGGTATTCTTTGCTTCCACCTCTACAGGATAATAATGTCCCGCATTTACATTATAAGAAGTCTTGTTTGGAGCAGTTATAGTCTTTTCATATTTGCCAGTGCCACTATTGTAGACTAAATCATGCCATACTCCATCTATCTTTACTCTTACTGTACTTATTGCCAATTCAATTCACCTTCTTTCTATGAAGATAATTCTCCATCTTCTCCACAATAAAAAGTCCCACAATAAATTATTGTAGGCTCTAGGATTATTTCTATTTCACTTACTGCTATTTGAATTTTAAATTGCTTGTTTTGGTCTACTGGGTTAGGATTGATAATAGCATTATCTATTTGAGGTTTTAATAGACTATAACTCATTTTTATCACCCACAATTGTTGCGTTTGCTATAAATCCACCAGTCAAGTTTATGTCTAGCTTTTCAATATAGCCTTGTATTTGTTGTTCATGTAGACTATCTAAAACAACTAAATCCCCGCATTTTTCATCGCGTAAAATTATTCTTCCTTCATCTTCTAATCTATTTTGATAGTAGTCATACAGTCTTTGTGCGACTATAGATGCGTTACTATCAGAAATTAGAGTCGCCTTTTTAACAGATACAATATTTGTTTTTTCACCTGCAGGAAGATTAGGGTTGTACACTCCTACCACTTTAGTATTGTCAATGTATTTCTTTCCCGATAATATTATTTGACCTGCTACAGTAACGTTTATAACTGCATAATTAGCACCACTTTTACCTATAGTTGCTCCTGTTATACTTAATGAATGTACAGGCTCATTAAAGGTTATTTCATGCGTTCCAACGCTTAAATTATTCTTAAACAACTCAACCGTTTCTGTAGATGCTACATAGTTATGTGATGTAACTTCAACACCGGTAACAAGAGTTTTTAACTTAACTTTATGTCCTTGTAGTTTTCTACTATATGAAATTGTTACTGATGATTCTGCAGGAGCCTTATATATTTTAATTTTATTTGACCTGCTGCAATCTACTATACCGCCTATTACAAAAGCAACTTGTTGTAATGCTTCTCTGTGTGTGCATATTGGTATATATCCGCTTAGTTTTATTAAACTTAAACTTGTATCAATCTCATAATCAGCATTAGCACTTGTCATAATTTCATTAATTATAACTCCTGCGTTTACGTTTGTATAAATACCACCTTTGAAATCAGTGCCATCTATTACGCCTATTAGGTCTATTGCACTCATTGAAAAAGTGCTTTCAGATTCGTTTTGCCAATCATCAAGATAAAATGTCCCCATATTCTTTTTTAATCCGTCTAGATATTCATATGCTGTTAGAGGTTGCCTCTCTTGTAGCAAGGCATATATCCCCGATGGGTTGATAATTGAAAACTCTGCATTTTTATTATGCAAAACAAAATCTAATGTATTTATTCTTAATTCAGCACTAATCGGATCAACTTCTTCTAAAATGTTAGCTGATATTAAATCATTGCTATCAAATACTTTTATTTGGCCAAATGCTATTTGTGATAGTTTTAAATACCTATAAGGCTTATTTGTACCATAGAAGGTAATTACAATTTTCTTATAGTTTTCTATTTTATTATCTGCAAAGTATATCGCTTTGTCAGGTGTAAAATCCATATCTGATAGTAAAGTATTTGTCCCATCATACCATTTTACATTTAAGTTATTACAATAATCCTCTGTAGGCTCATAGAATGTAAAAGTAAGTCCTAAGCTGCTATGGTTTTCCGTAAAGTCTATTGTTAAAATAATAGGAGTTTCAAACTCTCCATTCTCACCACTCATAATTTTAGACCACAATCCAAAATCATAGTTTTGTGGAGTGTCAGGGAATAGTTCAAAGGTACCATCAAGTCTAAAAAAGTCCTTCTCCAATGTAGCTAGTTTTCGTACTTCTAAACTATCCCTTTTGAGTTGAGTTAAGTCTATGAAATCTTGTTTATCTGTAGTTGTAAATGTCCCGTCTTGCTTTGCTGTTACATCAACAAGACCAAATTCTATTGAGGTTTTAGTTTTCATTTAATCAACTCCTAGAAGGGGTCTTGGCTATAAATTTGATTTGCAAATTCCCCCAATAGTTAATATCTTTATCTAGGTCAATTCTCAACAACTCATCAGTGACACCAGTTATATATGCCTGATAGGTAAAAGAACCTATAGTTCCAGGGACCGTGACGGTGTGGAATTCTACAGGTTCAGTTACTTTATCATATAGTCTTGCATATTCATTCGTATTTATATTCATCTCAGGGAATGTCATAGTGTAGTTAAAATAAACACCTATTATTTCTCTGTTTAAATCTCCATCTTCTGTTCTTTCCGCGAATTTGTCTAGTACAGGGGCTTCACGCTTAAGACTTACAACACCGATGTCGAATGTTTCTCCATCAATACTAAATACTTTTGATGAACGCATTAGAGCACCCCCTCGACTAAACTTTGTCCTCTTCGCCTTTTTACCTTCTGTTGTCCTTCGTATATTTTTTCATTACTTAGGTAAACAGGCATAGTAATGTTTATTTCTTCTGTTCCTCCACTTCCTGATAATTCTTCTCTTACAATTTGTCTAATTAAATTTTCAGGAGCTTCGATATTTCTTCCAGATTTCTGGTCTCCAAGTATTGCTAAAAATTCATCATTTGGTGGAATTACTGCACCTTTTGCTAATGCTGGTATAGCAGTTAGTCCGCCCAATGCCCCTGCTACATAAGGTATTACTGCTGGTGCTGCTAAAGCCAGTCCTACTCCCGCTAAAGCTACCCCACCTATAATGGCAGTAGTTACTATTATTTCTTTATTCGCTTTAAAGGCACCTGAGATTTTTTTACCAATAGCTGACATTAAACTTTTAAAATTGTCCCAAACTGTCATAAACCCACTCACCATATTGCTGACAAACCCTTTAGAGGTTTCTGCTGCAACCTCCAATACACCGTTCCCCCATGCTTTAAGATTGCTTAATTGATTATTCGCAAATGTGATTGTATTAGAAGCAGTTGCTTTAAACCCAGATGCTATATTTGCAGAAAAAGATTTAGCGGTTTCTATAGCTATTCCACCAAGGTTTTTCCCCCACGTTTGCCAATTATTTTGTGTAGTAGTAATTGTAAGATTGGTGTTTATCCCTAGTTTAGACAAACCTTGATTGATGTTAGCGACTAATACTGTCGATATGCCTGATGCAATAATCCCCATATTTTCTTTATGAGTATTATAATTTGTTTCTATTGTATTCCAAGCAGTAGTTAACCCTAAATCTAATTGAGTTGTAAATTCACCATATTTTGCTTGCAACCAAATTAATCCTTCTGATGTTTTTGTTTTTATGTTTTCTAATGAAAAATCATATGCAGTATATTCAATAGGCTTAAACACAACTTGTGGAATTGGAGGTAATTCTAAATTCCAATTAGGCTCGTACACTGGATTAGGAATCTCTTTGAATACTGGTGTTGGTATCAATGGAGGAGTTAACCCCCAATTAGGTCTATATATAGGATTTGGAATAGATGCAAATATTGGTGCTGGGACCATAATAGGTACTGCAAATGTTTGTTTTAACCTATTCCATCTATCGGTAAACCATATAAAGAACCCTTCCCATTTCTTTTTGGATTCTTCTAACCCATTATCGACTTGAATTGTAGACATAGTTGTGTTTAACTCTCCAAAACTTCCACCACTAAAAGCATTACCCAGTCCACCGCCACCGGACAAATTAGATTGCAATATGTTTAATTCATCGAACGGAGCTAATGCTTTTCTAGCTGCCCTTGCAGCCTTTCCTATTCCATCTGCTAAATCTTCTTCTCCTTCTGCTGCATCAAATGCTGTATCACTGATTTTATTATTTGTTTCCACGACTGCTTTTTTACCAGTTATTAGTGTGTAGATTTTACCTATTTCTTTAGTGATGTCAATTAATATTTCTAACAGTTTATTTAGGAATTTTACAACTGGTAACATTATTTCCATCAATGCCTTACCAACAAGCCCCATAAACTCTTGCCATTGTTCTTTTAGTATCTTAATTTGATTCGCCCAACTTCCGCTATTCCTAGCAAAGTCTCCTTGAGCATCACCCGTTACACTTAATAAATAGTTGTATCTTAACATTGTTTGCTCTGCCTGATTCATTTCTTGCCAAGACTTTCTAATCCCTTGTGCCATAGCATAGTTTTCAAGGTTTGCTATATTCATATTGATACCAAGTTCTTTAAGAGGTTGTGTCATACCTGACATACCTGACATAATCTTTTCAAATGCTACATCGTTGCTTAAATTATAGAAACTTGCCATATCAGCTGATAACTTGGCTAAATCTATAGACATCTCTGTAACTGCATTTCCTCTTATACCGCTAGATTTTAACATTGCACCCATTGTGGATGAATATTTCTTAGCCGCCAATTCACTAAGCCCAAATTGTTTTATAGAATTACTAGCGAAATCATCTACTTCCTGAGACATAGACCCAAACGTAACATCAACTACGTTTTGAACTTCTACTAAATCAGATGCAACTTCTATAGATGCTTTACCAAATTTATATAACTCTCTTGTAGCCATACCTATCAGTGCGAATTTACTTAACTTGCCTAAGTTCAGCCCCATTCCGCCAGCTATTCCGCCAAAAGCTTTGTTTATTTTCCCTTCAAAACCCTTAAACTGTTTTTCAGTTTTGTTCATTTCTTTTTGAATTCCTGAGAAATCCGCACCACCACGAACTATAAAATTCGATTTTGCCATATATTCACCTCCTGTTTTGAGGCATAATAAAAGCACCTACAGTAGTAGATGCCTTAGATTAGTAATCCGCTTATTATGAATAATGCTATACATACTAATATTTTTATCACTTCTTTATTTACACTTTGCTTTTTAATTAACTTATAAACCATCATTATAAAATTAATTATAAAATATATCATTGAGAGAACTCCAATATATGATGCAGTCATTACTAACCTATTGTCATTGTTTATCATTAATAATATATAGAGTATTATTAATACAATGGTTTGTATGCTTATCCTGATGTTCCGTTTTTTCTTTTGCTTCTCGTATTCTTCCATATTCCCATATTTTTTAGATAAATCAGGTGAACCATATAATCCCATAATTATACCCCCTACAGAATATTTATTACCCCTATATTACATAATATTCCAAAGGTTATCAAGGATAACTATTTTTCTTTTACAGTTCCACCAAATATCGTATTTAGTATCTGGACTTGTTTTAACATATCTTCATCTGTCATTACTTTCTTTTCTTTATATAAGCTATCTAATATTTCCTGTAGTGGTTTCGGGTGGTCTTGTTTCTTACCTAGCCATTGGATAGCCCACATTGCATTATAATAAGCAATACTTATTTTTTCCTTGAAGTTTTCTTTCTTTTTATTGGAATAACTCTCTACAATGAGGTTAAATTCATAAGGTGTTAGTTCCCAAAATTCCGAGAATGGTAATTCTATTTCGGCAGCGAGTTTCATAGCACCTTTAATTGTAAAAGGCTCTTTCTCACCACCTTCTATTCGTTTTTTCCTTCTTCCTCTACTTCTTCGGCTTCACCATCTGTAAATACTGCATTAAAAGCATTCCAGAACTCTTTTGTAACCGCCAATAATGATGAATGTTCATCTATTAATTCCATTACCTTTTTAGGTGTAAGGTTTTTATCTTCGTGTACTAACCCTGCCCATATAACGTATGCATATTCTTCCATTGTCAGCTTACCATTCTGCATTGATTCTATTTCCATAATTGGTTTCTTGTACTTCTTTTCAATTAAGTCTATTGCTACCATTCCATATTTTAAATTTCTTATTTTGTCTAATTTTATTGGATAATAACTCATTTATATTCCTCCTATATAAAAAATAAGGCTAAGAATTAAATCCTAGCCTATGCTTCTGGTGTAATTGTTGTTGTGTCAACAACTGTAATTACGGCATTTACATCACCTTTGTTAGTCTTGAATGTGATTGTAACATTACCATCTTCAAGCGTTTCAAGGTATGTTTTAAGTATCGTTACATCTAATCCATCAGCGGTATAATGAGTAGTAGGTGTTAGTGTAGTTTCTCCAATACTAACAGATGTTAGTGTAACTCCACTTGTGTTATGAGTTATTTCAAATACTACATCATCATACAATTCACCGGATGAATTTTTATCAAAAGTTGCTTCTTCTGGATCTATTGATAATGCTGTAGTATCTTCAGGTGTAATTGTTAATGTTGGCTTACCACTAATTCTTAAAGTGGCCCCAAACATTATATTTCCATCTACATCTGCATCCCCTACCTTGAAGCCTGTTACAACTGCTTTGAAAGCCCATTCAGCAGCAGGCTTTGTTGGAAATGTTATTTTGTAATCCTCTGCTAATCCTTCATCTAAAGAAGTTTCCATTGCCAATTGCCCATCATTTTCAGCATCAAAAAATCCTTCAATAGTAACTTCCCCCGCATCTTTAAATCCACCAATAAATTCCTTGTACCCACCATCTGAATCTAATGTAGTTACATCAATTTCATCTGCTGTAATTTCAATCCCACCAATAGAAGTAAGCCCTCCTATTGCTTGCGTGTCTTTCATTAATTTAGTACCCAATGCTCTTGTTGCTTTAGCCATTATAATTCACTCTCCTCAAAATAAATTGTAAAATCTATAATCCCTCTATTAACTTTAAGTTCATGTTCGTACTGTTCATCTATATTGTTTATGTCTATATCTTCAATAAAAAAACCACTTATAGTGGTCTGTGGTAATGATTCTAGTAATTTCTCTACTTTCTTTGTAATTCTTTTCATATCTCCATAACGCGTTGACATAATTGAAAACATAAAAGAAAGTGCCTGTTTGTTCGTGTACCCATCAAGAGTTTTTAACTTATCAGTGTTAATCCTTGCATAAACTAAATAAGGCCTTGTAGCCCCTTCTGGTGCGTTTGTGGGGAATACATAGCCCGTTCCATCTTCAAGTGGTTTTAACTCTTCAATTTTAGTTTCTAGCTCATTTCTCAATGCAGATTCCATTATTTTGGCTCCTTAAAAGTGGTTATATAGATATTAGTTAAGCCTGTAGGTATTCTGATTATATTTTCTCCATCTAATGTAGACCTGTCTATTTCCTCTACATCATTAGAAATTGAAAAATCCTGTATTTCATCTACAGAATCAATGAAGTCATTTATTATCTTTTTTACAGTTTCTTTATCCATTTATTTCAACCCCGCTTTCGCTATTTCAGCATCTATTTTCTTTTGCATTTCGCTTACGATTGTTTTTTCTACTTTCCTAGTGTTTTCTGCCAAACTATCATGAATAAATCTATATCCTGGAATATATCTGCCATTCTTAGCAAAGAAACCATATTCCTGTGATACTGGGTAGTAACCTGTGATTTTACCTTCTTTGTTAGGTTTTTGGAATATATGATTCATATCTGGATTGAATATAACTTGATAAATTTTTTTACCTTTAACCCTGGAACGTTCGCCTTTTAATTTCATTCCCTTTTCCAAGTATCCTTCGTCATATGGAGCTGTGGCTCTAGATTGTTTTAAAACTACATTCATACCTTTTCTAGCACTTGATGTAACGTGTTTTTGAGGTACTTGTCCTAGTTTTTTAAGGCTACGTTCTAACTCTCTCATACCTTCTACTTTAAATC
>JAPXKQ010000086.1:0-10164 GCA_033809995.1 Tissierellaceae bacterium | reverse complement strand
TTCTTTTGTATCTGAATCCTTTTTGATGATTCTGATACGTCCTTCTGGGTCTGAAGGTTCATCTGGGATGAGAGTATTTGTTACTGTTAATCCATCGTCAGAGACAGATTTTCTATAACCGCTTGGAACTTCTACTTCATCTACAGTATAAACATACTTTCTACCATTAATATCTGTTTCATCTAAGTCAGTCCAAGTATAAGATGTTGTTCCATCTTCTAAAGTTACTGGATCACCATACGGTACTCCATCTTGTTTTAGTTGCAACTCTATAGTTGGCTTCCTGCTTGGTCCACCTTTCCATTCTTTGGTTCCAGTTATCTGTGTCTTTGGTATAACGTAAGTGTTGGTTACAGTTAAACCTTCTTCGACTTTAGTGTAGTTTTTAGGTTCAAATTCATTACCTTCTGCATCTACTTCCTTTACACTAAAGATATATTCTTTCCCAGCAATATTAGTCTTAGTAAGACCAGTCCAAACTACTTCTGTTGTACCACTTGGTAGCTCCTTAATTGGTGCTTCTTTTAATGGAACTTCTTCTAATTCTCCACCTTCAACTTTTCTATATAACTTAAACCATACTGTTGGCCTTTCTTGCGGTCCATTAACCCATTCTTTTGTTGCCTTTGCAAATGCATCTGTTGGGCTAACATAACTGTTTGTTACTTCTAAACCATTTTCTGCCTTTACATAATTCTCTGGTTCATAGTCATTACCTTTTGCATCCACTTCTTTTACACTAAAGATATATTCATTTCCATTGGAGTCAGTTTTGTCAAGATCTTCCCAAGATACTTCTTTTATACCATTAGCTAATTCTTTTATTTGTGCCTCAGGAACAACTTCTTTTTCTCCGTTTAATATGTGTCTATAAAGCTTAAACCATATTGTTGGTATTGCTGTTGGTCCATTTTCCCATACTTTTGTTGCAGTTGCTTTTGTCTTTGGTATAGTATAAGTGTTGATAATAATGAATTTACCACTTTCAACCTTTACATTTGCTTTATAATCATTTACTACTTCTCCTTCTACTACTGGATTTCCATCTATTGTAACTTCTTCTACTGTATAAACATATTTATTTCCGTCTATATCTGTCTTATCTAGGTCTGCCCAAGTATAAAATGTTGTTCCATTTTCTAAAGTTACTGGATCTCCAAATGCTAATCCATTTATATAAAGCTGTAACTGAATTGATGGTCTTGGAGTAGGTCCTCCATCCCATACCTTTTCAGCTGTGATAGATGTCTTTATATTATTGTTCACTACCTCTTTCTCTACTGTTTTATGGCTACTACTATCAATTTCTATTATAAAGTCTTCTGGCCAATTATCTTGCCAGCCTACTTCATTTAATGGTGCTCCGACATTATGTTCAATTTCGAACCCTTTAGGTGCCTCTACTTCTCTTAGATAATATTTTCTATATGGTAGATTACTATATCGAACCCTGCCGCTGATTGTTTCCTGGTATTCCCCAGAAACCAATTCTGGCTTTCCATTTACATCATAATACAATTCAAATTGTGCAGGATTATTGGCTATAGTTTCTCCATTTTCATTAACTTTAATTATCTCTAAACCTTTTCTACCTGTGCCATCACCAGTTCCCCAAGCTGCCTGTTCAACTGTAAATTTC
Source organism: Tissierellaceae bacterium (assembly GCA_033809995.1). Classification (GTDB taxonomy): domain Bacteria; phylum Bacillota; class Clostridia; order Tissierellales; family Tissierellaceae; genus Paratissierella. The sequence continues at coordinate 8,525 of JAPXKQ010000086.1, read as the reverse complement.
TTGAAAGGACTTTGTCCCGACTCAAACTTTTTACCTGTTAATTCTGCTTTATTTTCTATCGTATCTTTTTTTTTGGCAAGTATAACTGTATCATAGGTTATAGTATAGGAGGAACTAATATCCCCAAGATTTAATAATAATGTTGTCTCTTTGTCTTTTTCATTGTCTGTTAAAGTTAATTTATCTGTAATATCTACTACATTATTATTTATATCAAATACCTTTAAAGTTCCCTCTACATAAACATGACCTTTGCTTATGGTATCTTTAAATACAGCATTATCGATAGCTCTTAGACTGTCATTTAAGTTTACTGTCCAAGTAATAATATCATCTATATAAGCTATTTTAGTCGCAGTGTCTTTTTTAACAAATGTTTCATATTTTTCGTGTTTAACTTCACCAATATATGGCTTGGTTCTATTTGATGCTTGTGCTGTATTTATATATATTCCTTTCTCAACTTCATTTGTATTGTCATCCATAGTAGTAGTGTATTCTATCAAATAAGGTTTGTCTATTCCACCAGTAAAAGTTAAAGTAAAACCATTTTCTGGTTCCTTCTTTAAATCAAATATAGGTGAAATATCTGTTGCTTTACTGCCATCATTAAAAGTTCCATTAGGATTTATACTATAAGTCTTTATTGCTAATGATCCAACTGTAAATTTATGACCGTTACCTATAATATCGTCTATTTTAAAATCTTCTTTTGTAAGATTTTGTCCTAGAGCATTAACATATATCTTCCAATTTATTTCCCTAGTTGCCTTGTTTAGTGCTCCTTCTTTCTTACCTCCATTAAATACTATATCCCTAATAGGTTTTTCTGCCCTTTCAGTGAAATTAATATCTTTTTCTCCACCAATTCCTACTGTTGTTCCTTCAAATTTTGCTTGATTTACATATTTAAGGTCGGTAGCAGTACTTAGTATTCCATTCGCTTCTTTAACTTCATTAGGATTAAAGGATGTATCAAAAGAAATTGTATATACGGCTTTTTCTAATGGATTTTTAGAGGTATTAAAGGTTAATATAAATCCACCAGCTTTATTGTCTACAAGGGTATAATCTGTACCTCTCACTAGTGTGCTATCACCTTTCTTTACCACAAATTTATCATCATCCAAGAATACCATATTGTTTTCTGGTTCAAATACACTCTTACCATCTTCAGTAGCCCATTTCCCAAAGGTATCAGTTATTGTAAGGGATGATATCTCTTCTTTCTTAGCATCTACTGTGATTACCCAGCTTATCTTTTTATTAATATAATCTATCCCACCAGCTGACTTGGTGTAAGTGTTATTGACATTAGGTTTGACTTTTACCGGTTTTTTTTCTATAGTATTCTCTTGACTATTACCAGAACCCGTACCTATTCCATCACCCTTTAGATCATCACCTTTTAAGGTAACCTTATTTTCATATGCATCCTGTCCTTGCGCTAATTCTTCTACTATTGCTGTATCATATTCAATAGTATAGTAACTATTTATATCGCCTAATTCAACAGTAAGGATTTTCCCATCCACACTGACATCAATCTTTGGATAACTACCCTGTAAACTACCTAGTTTAACTATTTCACCTTTATTATCTTTAATCACTATAGGATATTCACCGTTAACCTTTTCTAGTTTTATCCCAGCACCAAGGGTATCTGTTACTACTGCATTTTTAATAAAGTGATTAGCTTTATTTACATGGACTTTCCAGCTTATCTTAGGGTCATTGTAGTAAGTGCTCTCATCTCCACCTTTATCCAGAATACTTTCTCTTCCTATCGTTATACTAGCACTATCATCATCAATCTGTACATTATTCTCTTCTAAAATAGCTGTATTTTTAAACGTTAGACTTTTTTTAAATTCATCGAAATCACCGTATAATACTTTAGTTTCATATTCAATCCTATATGCATTTTTACCTATTTGTCCTAAGGTTATTGGGAATCCATCTAGATCAAATTCATTTGTTAAATCTCCATCAGGTTTCCATTCTTCACCATCTGGTGTAAGTTTGAAAATCTTCAAACTATTTTCGACAAGTTCAAGGTATTTAGGTATATCATCTACTACCTTAGCATTTTTTAAATCCTCCTGTGCTTTATTAACATCTATTGTCCACTTGATAGTTTCTGGATTTAATCCTTGAGTATCTTCTACTGTTTTCTCAATTAATTTCTGCTTTACAATTTTGTCTATTGAATACGGTGCTTCTCCCTTTGTCTTTTCACCATCTTTTAATATAGCTAAATTTTCATATTCTTCTTTATAATCTCCAACCATTTCGGTTGAGTATCTTATCCTATAGGCTTTGTCAGTTTCTCCAAATACTACCTTAAACCCTTTATCTGTCTTCTCAGGTTTGAAATCCGTATCTATCTCTTCATCTGAAATTTTCCCACCAGAACCAACAGTCAATTCCGTAATTTCAATACTATCAAATTCTAGCTCTAAGCCATCAGGAATTATATCCTCTACTACTGCATCATTTAATTCATCTAATGATGTATTTACATCTATTACCCAGTTAATATGAGTAGGATTTATTGATGGATAAATTGCCCCAGACTTAAATATTGAACTTACTTCTCCCTTTGGCTTAGTTTTTATTATAAAACTCTTTTCAGCGGGTTCCCCAAAATCAATAACTTGAGAAGCATCTTCCTTAAACTCTTCTAGATTAAATTTAAGTGAAATCCCTATCTCGCCAAATCGATCATACTTCTTATCTTCCTTAGTTAGAACATCATTGAAAGTTACTACCAAATCATTGTTACTATCGATGGTAAATTCACCTACAACCACATCATATTTATCTTTAAGTTGATATGATTCTCCAGTTTTTACATCTTTAAATGCCTTAGGTATTGCAATTTTGGCTGTATCCCCAGCTACAAGTTCCACTGTATTGCCTAGTGCCCAATCTAACAATAGTACTATTTCCATTTCATGTTCTAAATCTATTGTAGTGTCCGATGATACCTCATCACCGTTAATGGTTAATTTAAGTGAGGTAAATATATTCTCTAGTTCCTTTCCACCTACTGCATTAAATGCAGCCAGTCTAGCAACCTTCTCACTAACATCTTCAACCGTTATAGTTCCAGAGTAGTAGGTTTTTATTTCACCATGACCTTCATCATCTGAAAATAAGTTTGATAATTCAGTAGAAGCCAGTTCTATAGCTTTTCCTAGCTTGTTTTTAAAAGACACTTCTGGTTCCTCTGGTTCTTGAGGTTCCACTGGAACTTCTGGCTCTAAATCAGTGTCTTTTGATCCATCTGTTTCTTCATCTTTACCTGCCTCTTCTCCATCATCTGGAATTGATTCGTCAGACGTTGACCCATCAGGAGTTGGATTCTGTAGCTCATCTTTTTTATCGAAGACATCATATAATTCTTCATCGATATTTACGGTAATTTTCCCTTCTGGTGAAATTGAATAGGTTCCTATTACCTTTCCCCCATCTTCCAATTCTCCATTGATTTCATCATCATTGTCCAATGTAAAGCCTCCATCAACAGTAACAGACTCTACTCTATTGTCAGGATCCAGAGTAAATTCCCAATCAATGTAAGCAGTAGAACCTTCTAATCTTACATCTATCTTGAGAACTTCTCTAGTCGTTGCAGCATATACGCTTTGTACAGCAGGACCAACAATCTGCAACATTATCGCTAGAACAACTACAAACACTATATGAAATTTTGCCCTGCCTTTAAATATGCTCATAAAACTCCCCCTTCTCTCTATATTTCACCTTAATATTCGAATTTTCATAAGGTTTTAAAGCATTTATATGTCTTATCTAAAAATGTATATAGTTAATGCCTATTATAAATTATAGTAAAATCCTCTGAACAAATTCTGAACATTAGATTTCTCCATTCCGCTATCGCTTCAGTCGAAATGACAAGGATAACAAAAAACCCATCATATATCATATGACAGGTTAATATTGCAGAATAGATTACATTAAATTAAATTTCTCTATTTCACTATCGTTTCAGTCGAAATGACAGTGGTATGTACGTTATTTCACTTTTTCAGGTATTTTCTATAAAGATCATTTGTGCTATCCAATGGTCTTAGATTCATTTCTTTCCAAAGATTTTCCACATAGTTATTGAAAAATGTTTCTAATTTTGATTTTTTCCCTTGACTACCATAGTATTCAATTATCATTTTTGCTACATTATCGTTAAAAGGATCCAATTTATACATCATATCCAAGCACATCCTTAGGATTGAAGTGAAGTTCCTCTTTCCTAATTTTATCTTTGAAAAATCATATAGTAGGTTAAAAACTAAATCTTTATACATTTGCTGAATTCCTATTGCCCAGTGATATCCTTCATTTTCTAAGAAATCTCCTTTATAAATATCTAGAATTCTTAATATATCTTTATCATTAAGACTTTTTAGCTCAAGAATACTATTTAATTCCTCCAAATCACTTGTAATGGGTAATTTCAGCTGATAACTATCATTAAAATATAATATTCCATTTGGATAGCCTAATTTTCCCAAGTTTTTTCTCAATTGATATATTGTTGTGTGTAAAAGAGTAGTCGCCTTATCTAAATCTTTATCAGGAAAAATAGTTTCCATTATCAAATCTTTAGAAACATGTCTATCATTTTGCTCCCAAAGATAGGCAAAGAGCTCTTTGGTCTTTTGAGTACGCCAGATTAAAGGATTATCAAAACTATCCAAGACTTTAAAAACACCAAAGCTTTTAATCTTCAATTTATTCTCTAAAACATTTGTTTTTTTATCTTGTATATAGTGTTTTTCAGTCCTTTCTCTTAATCTTTCGATAGTCTTATAAAACCGTTTCTCCTGAATAGGTTTCAATAAATAATCCATAGCATTAACATCAAAGGCATCTACTGCATATTGTGAATATGCTGTAATAAAAACTATTTCAACAGAATTTTGACACTCCAAAAAAAGTTGAGCCATCTCTAACCCATTTGTAGCTCCCATTTCAATATCTAGAAATATAACATCAGGTTGTAATTCTTTTAATTCTTTAAGGGCCACAATTGGATCCGTATAGCTTCTAAGGATATCTATATCTTCATATGTTGAAAGAATAGCACCTAATACCTCTAATGCTATAGGTTCATCATCAACTAAGATGACTTTCATAAGATTTCACCTCTGGAATAATGATTGTAATTTTTGTGCCTTCTCCCTCTTTGCTATCTAACTCTAATGAAGCACCCTTTAATATCTTAATCTTTTCAGCTACATTTGTAAAACCAACTCTTTTACTATTTCCATTTAATAATTCCTGCTGCTTTTCAGTACACATTCCGACACCATTATCCTCTATTGTAATACATACTGAATCTAAATGGCTTCTTGCGGAAATTTTAAGCCATCCTCCACCTTTTTTGGTTGCCAAACCATGACGTATAGAATTTTCCACCAATGGCTGCAATGTAAGGGGAGGAATCATAGCCATTAAATCTTCCTCTATATCATATTCAATCTTTAGACGATCTCCATACCTCAGTTGTTCAATTTCCAAATAGGCAGTTACCAATTCCAGCTCAGATTCCAAAGGAATAAAATCTTTACCCCTATGAAGATCCAGCTTCCCTCTAAAATAGATGGATAAATTATTTAAGGCTTTCCTTGTTTTTTCACTATCTTTATAGCTAAGCCCTATTATGGTATTTAACGTATTATATAAAAAATGTGGAGATATTTGAGAATAAAAATATTGAAATTCCTTTTTTAACCCTTCCTCTACGGAGGATTTCATCAATATTAAGGACTGTATTCTTGACCTTAATTCTTCTGCATCTGCTGGTTTTTTTAGAAAATCATTAGCTCCATTTTCAAATGCATTTAATAAGTCTATATTTCTGCCTGAAGCAGTTAAAACCAAAATAGGCAATTCTGCAATAGAATATTTTTGGCGTATCTCTTTACAAACCTGATCTCCTGACATATCTGGTAGCATAAAGTCCAACACTATTAAATCCACCTTATTTTTTTCAACTGTAATTATAGCATCCTTCCCATTCTCAGCAAAGATAATATTAAGTCCCATATCGGATATAATATCTGCCATTACCCTTCTATTAGAAAGCTCATCATCCACTATTAGAACAGTATGACTATCTATATAATTAGGCATTTCTTTCTCTAGTGAGTATTTTACTCCATAAGATTTTATAGGATAATCATCATTAATTGTTTCCACTGACTCTACTTCATCTAATTCATCTTCATAAAGAGGAAGGGTTACCTTAAAGCTAGAACCTGTACCATAAACTGATTCCACATGAACTTTGCCGCCTTGGCTTTCTACCAGATGTTTCACTATTGATAATCCTAACCCTAACCCTTCATTACCATCATCAACCTGATTGTTTTGATAAAATATGTCAAATATTTCTTCCATATGTTTTTCTTCAATTCCAATACCTGTATCTGTTACTTGTATTATAGCCTGTCCATTATCTGTATAGGCTGAAACTATAACTTCTCCAGATTCAGTAAATTTAATTGCATTATTAACTAGGTTATAAATTATTTGAGTGAATTTATCAGGGTCAGCCTTCAATGCGGGAAATGTTTCTGGTATTTTATTTATTAATACAAGTTTTTTGTTCTCTGGTATTAATAACCTCATCTCTCTTAAAATATCGTCTACGATTTTATATACCTGAATTGGCCCTAATCTTAGCTTAGTTTCACCTTTATTAATCTGAGAAGCATCCAGTAAATCTTCAACTAGACGTGTTAATCTTTTACCTTCTTTATTTATAAAAAACAGATCCTCCTGTTGTCTTGGATTTAAAGTCCCCTTTTTCCCTTCTATTAATGATTTTGTCAAGTTTAAAATTACATGCAGAGGAGTCCGTAATTCATGTGAGGCTCTTGCCAAAAACTCATCCTTTAATTGATCATAATCAATAAGTCTTTTAGAAAGATTTTTTACCTCTTGATAGTCCAATTGAAGCTTGTAGCTCATCAATATGGCTACTCCTACCATAATTACAAATATTAAAATCACAGGTAAATATCCCAAATCCAGTTCCAATAATGTTTTTAATATAAGCGATATCCAATATGAAGCCACTGAAGATGCGATTACTAATATATATCCAAGTGAATCCGATTTATTATATATTGCTTTTAATAGGATATAGAAAATATAACAATAGCTTATTAGCATACCTATTATGATTAATATTTGAACCATTACAAAAGGGATTGATGGGGAACTTTCTGGATTATTAAATATACAAAGTAAATTAAGTAACATTATGCCAGTGATAATATTCATCACTTTTTTGTTTCTATATTCCTTAAAGAAATAGTATGTAAACTTTAGAAAACATACAGTAACCATTATCATACATAAAATCTGAATTCGAGTGCGGGTTATAAAATCATAAGATAATACTAAGTCAAGCAACTGTTCATTCATAGTTGATAAGTATAACCCCATGAAAAAACTTGTACCACTGAAATATGCTAAATAGAGATCTTTCCCCCTTTGAAGATAGGTCAAGAAAAAATAAATACTAAGAACCAAGCAAACAGAAATTATTAGCCCATCAATACCACGGTCCATTTGATCTCGTCTTAGGATAGATTCTTGTGTACCAAATTCAATGGATCTAATAATACCTCCTGATCTATATTCATAGCTGGAAACATGAATAACTATTTCAAGTTCTTGATTATTACTTTTACCAAAGCCTATTTTATACTTGCTTGCAGGCTTAAAATTGTTTCTATCAAGAGAGGGATTTCCCATATTGGCAACTTCTTCACCGTTTAAATAAATTCTGCTTGATGATCTTATGGTTCTAGTTTTTATACCATATCTTTCATCCTTTGGAAGTTTAATTATCAACCTATATGTTCCTGAACCATCTGCCTCACCATTATTATCTATATAAGATTCCCATGAACCTGGTACTTCTACATATTTTCTAATTTGACTATAATTCTCAAATATATTTACCCCATCACTTGGATCAAGCAATACTCCTGGGTAAAACTCCCACTCACCATCTAAATAAACATTTCTTATCTTTTCCCAGCTTTGTAGATTAAGTATCCCATTAGTAGCTTTATAACTACTATTAGTTTCTGAAAAATTAATATTATAAATATAAAGTGCAGATGTTAGTATAATTGCCATAGATACAATAATAGAAATAATAACTTTATAATCAAACCTGTTCTTATGTAAAATCATGGATTCACCTCTTGATGAAATATATTACCACAATTATATCAAAGTATAGTAGATAAGGATAGGATAAGCTAAGGCGGGCAATGCCCGCCTTAAATAAGTCTTATTATGGTATCAATAATTCTTGTCCTGGGAAGATTAGATGAGGATTCTTTAAATTGTTGAATTCAGCTAATTTCTCCCAAGTAGTTTCAAATGATCTAGCTATTTTCCACAAAACGTCTCCTGCTTTGACCACGTATTTCTTAACTGCTGGAGCAGGTGCTGGTGTTGGAACTGGTTCTGGA
>JAPXKQ010000085.1:0-10317 GCA_033809995.1 Tissierellaceae bacterium | reverse complement strand
ATTGTTCATGACTCCTATCAAATACTAATAGATGGGGAGGTTTCCATGAGGGAAAGACATGGTATTAATAGTCAAAGGGTAAGGAAGCCTGATAGAATATAAATTGCTGTGGCAGGCCACAATCTCATGCCTGCCATAGTTTGGTCTAGTATCGGGCACTAGCTGGCCTAATACTAGGCACTAGTTGGTCTGAAAATAGGCACAGGTGGTCTAATATGAAGACAATACTCATAGGTGACATTTTCACTGACTATTGACATGAATTTAACCTATAATTTACATAAAAAAACTCTGCACTATTTAAGTGCAAAGTTAAATATTATAATTGAAAATATACTTCAGATTCCTCTTTAATTTTCAATAAGTCTGTTACTATTTCTTCTACAATTTCTGTTGTCTTACGAAACATCGGCATGGAAATACTTATAGCATAGACTGGTTTATGTTCTTTATTTAGTATTGGAACAGCTATACAGAATAAATCTTCATATTGTTCTTCATTGTCAAAACTATATCCTCTTTCTCGGATATCATTAAGTTCTTTGTATAAGGTTTCTGGATCTGTAATCGTATTATCTGTATATTTTTTTAATCCAATTTCATTTATATAAGAATTTACTTGTTCATTATTTTTGTATGCCATTATTGCTTTTCCAACACCAGTGCAATGAAGAGGAAGTTTATCTCCTATTTCTGAATGAATTCTGATTGATTTTGTACTTTCAATTTTATCAATATATATTCCTTCGTTTTCAGTTGCTACCACCAGATGTATAGTTTCACCATATTTTTCAGACAAGTCCACAAGATATGGCTTTACATACTCCTGGAAGTCAGACTTATTTAAGGCATTCTTAGATAAACTATATATTTTAAGACCTATCTTATAGTTATCATTATTTTTGTCCTTTACAATATATCTTTCACTTTCCAATGTTTTAATTAAACCAAAGGCTGTACTTTTATTTAGTCCAAGCTCTCTAGCTATTTCAGATACCCCTGCCCCATTCTTTAAGCTTATATATTCTAAGATATTCATAGCTCTTACAACCGATTGAATTCTAACATTACTCACCTATTCCCACCATACCTTAATTGTTTTTTTATAATTTACGTTACAAAGCTGCTTTTATTGATATTATATATGAGTCAGTGTCTTTTTTCAATTTGGATTTAATAGGATAAGGCTCGAAATTTATCGAGCCTTAAAGATTATCAAATGGTTTTTAATTCAGAAATCTTACTTGCAATTTCCACTATCCAGTCTTCTTGACCACCTACAGCTTTTTTCTTTCCTAGTTCAACTATAATATCTCTATAATCTACACCAAATCTTTCTGCAGCCTTTTTTGCATGAAGCATGAAACTTGAATATACTCCAGCATACCCTAACATCATTGAATCATGATTTAAATTTAAGTTTATTCCATGTGATTCTGCTATTGGTTTTAATTCATTTAAACTTACATTCATTGCTTTATATAAATCACATTGATGTTCAACACCTAATTTGTTTAAGGCCGCTATTAATGTTTCTGTTGGTGTGTTTCCAGCACCAGCACCAAATCCTGATAAAGATCCGTCAATATAAGTAGCTCCTGCCTCTATTGCAGCAATTGAGTTACCTATTGCTAAGCCTAAATTATTATGTGAATGAAAACCTACCGGTATACTTAAATTTTCTTTTAATGCACTTATTTTTTCTCTTACATCTCCTGGTAGCATTGCTCCTGCAGAGTCAGTACAATAAACAACATCAGCCCCATAGGATTCCATCTTCTTTGCTTCTTCTATTACTTTATCTACATCTGCCATATGGGCCATCATTAAAAATCCTACTGTGAAAAGTCCCATATCTTTAGCTGCCCTAATGTGTTGTGCAGAAATATCTGCCTCAGTTACATGTGTTGCTACACGAACAGCTGTTGCACCTGCTTCTCTTGCCTTTTCAAGAGCTTCAACTGTTCCTATTCCAGGTATTAAAAGAACTGCTATCTTTGCATTTTTAACTACTGAAGCTACTGATTTTACAAGTTCAAAATCACTATTTGCTGAAAACCCATAATTTATTGATGATCCTGTAAGCCCATCACCATGACCTACTTCAATTATTGAAATACCAGCTTTATCTAACCCTTTTGCTACCCTTTTTATATCTTCAATAGAAAATTTATGAGAAACAGTATGACTTCCATCTCTTAAGGTTGTATCCGTAACAAATATCTTTTGCATCTTATTCCACCCCCAAAATTTTCTTAGCTTTGGTTTCTGCTATCTTTACAGCTGCAGCGTTTATTATGTCTAGGTTACCTGAATAAACAGGTAAATGATCACCTAAACCTTCTACTTCCACCATCAGAGTTACAATATCATCTTCAATTATTGGCTCTAATATAAATCTATACCCAGGTACATATTCTTGTACTGTTTTCAAGCAATTAAAAGCAGCTTCTCTAATTTTATCTATATTAGGATTTTTGACTTTAGTATATATTGTGTTTCTCATAAAAATTGGAGGCTCAGCAGGATTCAAAATAATGATTACTTTTGCATCATCAGCACCTCCAACTTTTTCTAGAGCTTCCTTAGTAGTTACAGTAAATTCGTCTATATTTGCCCTAGTACCTCCACCGGCACTTTTACTACTAATTGAAGAAACTACCTCTGCATATGTTACATCAGCAACTTCATTAATAGCCGCTACCATAGGTACTGTAGCCTGACCTGCACATGTAACAAGGTTAACATTATCTAAAGCTAACATATCCTCATCTAAGTTGACTGCAGGAACACAATAAGGCCCAATTGCTGCAGGTGTTAAATCTATAGCAAACATACCTGCTTCTTTGAGAATTGGCGCATAGGAAGTATGAGCAGCTGCTGACGTACAGTCGAATACAATTTGAATATCATCTTTGTAATTTTCTATTAAATAATCTATACCATCTGCCGACGTATCAATACCCATTAATTTTGCTCTTTCTAAGCCTTTAGATTCTCTTCTATTGATTACACATGCAACTTCTAAATATTCGCTCCTACTTAATTTTACCATAAGGTCTTGACCTATATTACCAGGTCCAATAATGCCTACCTTTATTTTCTCCATAATCTTTCCTCCAATTATCATTGTTTAAAATTTATTATAACTTTGGATTTAGTATCCATAGGAATTTTCAATTTTAATTAATCTTTTCTGTCTGTTCTAAAATTGATTTTATTTCAGCTGTTTTTTCAGAGTTTGTATTTTTAAAAGGGAAAAATGAGTTATCTGTTAACTCCATCCCTCTTAATATCATAGCTTTTTTAAAAACTGATATAAAAGGTTTATCTATAGAGTATAGCTCTGTCAGCTTACTCAATTTTCTCTGACCTATCATTGCATTTTCAAAATCTTTATTATTAAAAGCTTTAGATATAAAAGAACAGATTTCAGGAGCGACATTTGATAAGGCCCCTATCGAACCATTTCCTCCAATAAATGATGAGAATAAAAATAAGTCTTCTGCACCTGTATAAACAATGAACTCAGGAAACTTACTTTTTACCTCAGTAATTATACTTTTAATATGTGTATGATCTGAACTACTATCTTTGTAACCAACTATGTTCTTAAATTCTGCCAAGAGTCTTAATACAACTTCTGAATCAATGTTATATCCTGTTCGATCAGGAAAATTATATAAATAAATATTGATTGAAATACTTTGTGCCATTTTTTTGTAAAAATCATATATAGATTCATCTGAGAGGCTAAAGTAGTATGGTGAAATAACCATAATATCTTTTACTCCAATATCCTCACAGTATTTTGATAATTCTATCGTTTCATCAATTGACATTGATCCAGTACCAACTATGAACTCAACTCTATTATTAATCTTATTATAAGTGTGTTCAATTATTTTCTTTTTTTCATCTGTAGAAAACGCGAAAAATTCGCCACTACTCCCGAAAAGTACTATTCCATCGATTTCATTTTTAATTAAATTCTCTATTATCTTATCATTTGCCTCGTAATCATATTTACCTTCGTTATCAAAGACAGATACCATAGGGCATAAAAATTTTGTTTGCATCTTTATCCTCCATATATAAGACTTGTGTTATATTTTAATCAGAAAGCCACATTGGCTTTCTGATTAATTTAAACTGTTTATACTATTCCAACCACTGATAATACTAATAACACTATTACTGATATTACTGAAGCTACAACTCCAGGAATTGTTATATATTTTAACCCTTGTTGAGTATTTAAACTAAAGAATTGACTCATTACCCAGAAACCACTATTATTTACATGGTCTAACATCAATGTACCTGCACCTATTGCAAGAGTAGCTGCTAATGGTGAAATTCCTAAAGAAGTCATCATTGGTAAAACAATAGCTGCTGCAGTCATACCTGCTGTTGTCATTGATCCAACAGCTGTCATCATTATAGCACCGATTGCCCAAGGTATTAATATTCCTGGAATTGATAATTTAGCTACTATAGGACCTAATTGTTCTATAGCTGGAGCTGATTTTATAACTTCACCAAACGCACCACCCATTGCTGTAATTAAAAGAGCAGATAATGCTACTTCTAATCCTCTTGCTACCCAACTATTTAATATGGTATCTTTTATACTTGGCATTTCTTTTCCAATTGCTTCATTATTACTTAAAATAACATTTTTCTTGTATTTTAATCCTAAGATCATTGTATATATAACTGCTAATCCTAGTGCAACTACCTTGTCACCAAGTACTGCTAGAACGTTTCTTATAGAATTACCTTCAGGCATATACATATTAGCAAAAGATGCAGCAGCTATTAAAACTACTGGTATTAAGAGTGCCATAAAAGAAGCAAGTGCTCCAGGTAAACCTTCGTTATCAATTAACAAGTCTTCTATATTATCTGATTTTGCTGGTTCAATGTTTTTAACAAAATCAGGATTAGGTTCTATCATTTCTTTTTCTGTCCATTTTTTAAGTAATAACCATGATAAAATAAAAGCTATAAAAGTAACTAAAATTCCAACTAGAATTACCATACCTAAATCTGCACCTAACATTATTGATATTGCTAGTATACCTGGTGTTGGTGGCACCATAGCATGCGTTAGAAATAGACCTAACCCAGTAAATGTTGCCATTGTAGACATAGAAATTCCTTTTCTCCTTGATAAAACAGATGCTATATTTGATGTTAATACCATAGTGATATCACCAAATACAGGTATTGATACAATATATGCTGTTAAAGATGGCGCCAATTCAAGATTTTTCCCTTTAAATAATTTAATAAAGAAGTTACCAATTGCTTTAGCTGCTCCAGTATCTTGAACACCCATTGCTAGTACAGCCCCTAAAATGATTGGAATCCCAACACCTTTTAAGGTCCCTGCAAATCCATTATTTATCAAGCCTATTGCTTCTAATGGAGTAAATCCTATTGCTATACCAGCAACAAATGCTACTAAAAGCAAGGCGAAGACTGGATGTAAGTTTGTTTTAATAATTAGAAACATTAAAGCTAGTATTGCTAAAATAAGAATAACTAAAAATCCACCTACTGACATATTAATTCTCCTTTACATGTATTATTTTCTTAAGATAAACCTGCTATTATAGCAGATTTATCTTTTTAAACTATACTTCTATTCATATTTTATAACTGCACCTTCAGCACCTGATGATGCAAGTTTTGAATATAAAGATAAATATCCTCTTTTAAATTTAGGTTCTGGCTTCTTCCATTCTTTTAGTCTTTGTTCTATTTCTTCATCTGAAACTAATAAATTGATACTTCTATTTTCAACATTAATTTCTATTTTGTCCCCATTTTTTACAATAGCAATTGGTCCACCTTCTGCTGCTTCAGGTGAGATATGCCCAACAAAGCATCCATTGTTTGTACCTGAGAATCTACCATCAGTTATTAATGCTGTTGATTTTCCAAGACCTCTTCCATATAGATACTTCATAGCTTTGTACATTTCTCTCATACCAGGACCACCTTTAGGACCTTCGTATCTTATAACAACAACATGTCCATCTTTAACTTCACCTGCTAATATTGCTTCTTCAGCTTCTTCCTCACTATCAAATACTATAGCTTCTCCAACAAAATGATAAAGACTTTTATCAAATGCGCCTGGCTTTGTAACTCCTGTGTTAGGAGCAAGATTACCTTTTAAAACAGCTACCCCACCCATGTAACCAAATGGTTCATCCATTGTCTTAATCACATTAGGATTTTCTGGAAACTTGTATTTATAGTTTTTTAAATTTTCTTCAACTGATAATGATGTTACTGTCATAGCATCTTTGTGTAGTAGAGATTGAATTCTTTCCATTGTTCTTGGTACGCCACCAGCTTTCCAATAGTCTTCCATATTATATTTTGCAGCTGGGTTTATCTTTACAACTTGTGGAGTATTACGGCTTAGTTCATCGAACTTATCAAGTACATTTATTGACAGTTCTGCTTCATATGCTATTGCAGTTAAATGAAGCACCGCATTTGTGGAGCCACTAGTTGCCATACACACTCTTATTGCATTTTCTATAGAATCATTTGTGATTATATCTCTTGATTTGATATCATTTTTAACCAAGTTAACTATAGCAATTCCTGTATCCATACCAGATCTTAGTCTTTCTGCACTTGTAGCTGGTATTACAGCTCCACCAGGAACTGTCATTCCCATTGCCTCCGCCATAACACACATCGTGTTAGCTGTTCCATAGAATGAACAAGAGCCACAACTTGGACATGTTAAGTCTTCTAAGGATGAATATTCATCTTCTGTTATTTTATCTGCACTTAACATACCATAAGCTTCTGAAATTGATGTTAAATCTGACTCTCTACCATCAAATTCAACTCCACCTTCCATAGGCCCACCTGGTAGGAAGATTGCAGGAATATTTAATCTTGCAGCAGCCATTAACATACCTGGAACTATTTTGTCGCATGACCCAAGTAAAACTATTCCATCTAGTTGATGAGCTTCAACCATTAATTCTATTGAATGTGCAATAACATCTCTTGTAGGCAATATATAATGCATTCCTACATGTCCTTGTGCAATTCCATCACAAGCTCCTATTACTCCAAACTCTACTGCTGTTCCACCTGCTCTGTAAATACCATTTTGAACCCGCTCACTTACTTGTCTTAGATTAAAATGTCCAGGCACAATATTATTCCATGAATTTGCTATACCTATAACTGGTCTCTTAACATCTTCATTTGAGAATCCCATTGATTTATATAGGGATCTGTTAAAGGCATTTCCTAATCCACCTAAAATTTTTTCACTTCTCATTGCTCTCCTCCTTGTTTTTATATATATAATTTAACTCGCTTATTAAAGAGACATTAAAACATATCAATTTTTATCATTAAATGCTTTTTTAGTAACTAGCTCCTTTCATAGCGGATGATGCATATTCTGTGTATCTTTTAAATAGACCTGTTCTCTTTGGTCTTGGTAAAACGCCTTCAGTTTCTTTTCTTTTTTAGAAAGTGCTCAAGACTATTTCTTCACTACATTCTTGTCCATCAATTCCTACAACATTAATACTTCTATTTTCAATACTATTTTCTATGATATCTCCTGTCTTAACGAATGCAATAGGACCACCTGATGCTGCTTCAGGTGATACATGTCCAATTGCTGCTCCTTTTGTCCCTCCTGAAAACCTACCATCTGTGATTAAACTAACTGTACCATTTAGATACTTATCTTCAACTATTGCTTCTGTAGTAGCTATCATTTCTGGCATACCAGAGCCTCTTGGTCCTTCATATCGAATAATTATGATATCCCCAGGATTTATTTCTTTTTTAACTACTGCACTATATGCGTCTTCTTCAGAATTATAAACTCTAGCTGTTCCTTTATGATTTCTCATTGACTCAATACATGCTGAATATTTGAAAATAGATCCCTCTGGAGCTAAATTGCCTTTCAAAAATGCAATAGATCCTACTTCGTTTGCTTTTTCAATAGGTAAAATTACCTCATCTCTTTTTAAACCATAATTATTTAAATATCCTAAGTTTCGATTGAAGAAATTATCTTTTTTCAAGTCTTCTAAATTTTCACCTAAGGTTTTACCCGCTACAGTAATAACATCAAGATGTAAGTAATCCTTCAAGATTAATTGAACCATTGGTATTCCACCTGCAAACCAAAATGATTCTGTTAGATGATCGCCACTTGGGTTTATGTTTCCAATATGTGGTATCTTGTGGTTTATATAATCAAATTCTTCAGGTGTTATATCTAACCCTAATTCCTGAGCTAAAGCAGGTAAGTGTAATGCAGTATTGGTAGATCCTCCTATCGCACTATGTATAACTAATGCATTTTCAAACGCTTTCTTAGTCAATATATCACTTGGTTATATCCCCTTTTCAACTAGTGACATTATTTGTTTCCCAACATTTCTTGCATTTTGCATAATATCTCTCATAGTTGCTGGCATTAAAGCTGAACCCGGTAAAGCTAAACCTAGTGCCTCTGTAATACATTGCATAGTACTAGCTGTTCCAAGAAATGTACATGCACCACAAGACGGACATCCTGTAAGTTTATAATCTCTTATCTCTTGATTAGTTACTTCACCAATCCTTTTTTGTCTTAGTGATATATCTCCTGAAACAAGTGATGTTGTCATGTTTGGTCCAGGTCTCATTGAACCACCAGGTATAAAAATCGATGGAATATCAAGTCTTGCAGCTGCTTTTAAATGGCCAGGGATTGATTTATCACACGATGATACTAAAATCATTCCATCCCATGGGTATACCGAGCCATGTACCTCTACCATATCTGCAATTGCTTCTCTGGATGCAAGAACCATATTCATTCCATCATGTCCTACACCACATCCATCGCACACATCTGTCACATGAAAACTCGCTGGGAATCCGCCTTTTTCAAATACTCCATATTTTGCGTGTTCGGTAAGCTTATTAAGATGAGTACTACCTGGATGACTATACCCATATACATCTTCAATTAAAATCTGCGGTTTTTTAATATCATCTTCATCCCAATTTGAACCTAATTGTAATGCATCAAATTGAGCCAAAATTCTCTTTCTGGTTTGCTTCTTTGATTCAATAAAACCTCCCCCTTTATCTTAATGAAGTTATTTACTTATTACATCCAAGCTTGTATAGGATTTTGTACACAGAATTTACCACCTGATATTTCAATAAATGTACCAGTAATATATGATGCATAATCAGATGATAAGAATAGTAGTGGGTAAGCAACCTCTAATACATCGCCAACTCGATTTAATGCCAATTGAGATAATACCTTATCCTTCCCACTTTCTAAAACCTCTTTTGTCATATCTGTCTCAATAACACCCGGTATATATCCAAACACTCTAATGTTGTGAGGAGCAAGTTCAGCAGCTAATGATTTTGTCATACTATATACTGCAGATTTTGTAGCAGCATAAGCTCCACTTGTTACAGATGGGATAATAGCAGCAAATGATGATGCATTGATTAGAACACCACCTTTTCTTTTAATCAGTTTTTCTTTTGCTAATTTAGAACCCAAAAATACCGATTTAACGTTTGCATCAAATGCATAACTCCATTGTTCTTCTGTCATATCAGTAATTTTTGCTTGAGGATAGACTCCAGCATTATTAATCCAGATATCTACACCACTGAAAACATTTTCCACATTGTCAGCAAAGCTTTCAAATGCTTTCTCATCAGATACATCAAATGCCTCTCCATAGCAGTCAATTCCTTCTTGTTTTAACTCATTAAGTGCATTCTTTAATGATACTTCGCTTCTCCCACAGATTGCTATCTTAGAACCTTCTCTTCCGAAAACTTTAGCAATTCCTAGGCCAATACCTTTTGTTGCACCAGTTATAACGGTCACTTTACCTTCTAAAGATATTATCAAAACATCACCTCATTTAAATTTTTTAATATTAATCTTTCTAATATGAAAAATTAAAATTAGTTTGTGCTATATTATAGCACATCGTTCTTGTTTATAATAATTATAATATACATAAAAATGCTTGTCAACAAAAATAATGAATTAATGTAGTTATTCTATGATAATGTTGCAGATGCTAAACTAAATATGTACCAATAAAACAGGCTTGCCAATCAAAAAGTGTACCACCTTTACCAACTCTTCCCAAATAATATATTTGAACGAATATAAACGTATGGGAGGTATATGAGGTGATAAAAGTGGCTACTTATGATACTATCAGAGAATTACATTTTAATAAAGGACTTTCTAAAAGAGAAATTGCAAAAAGATTG
>JAPXKQ010000084.1:0-10848 GCA_033809995.1 Tissierellaceae bacterium | reverse complement strand
ACATATCTTTTTGTAAATTTAATTAAAAAAGAACAATTTTTAGAAAAAAATGATATAATATCAGTAGCAGAAAGTATATTTAAAGAATTCAATCAACCAATGGAAATTACTACTTGCATATTAGGTAGTTTTGATGGTAAATTTAATAAGAAGATAATCGAAAGCAAATTTGATACTGTTATTAATCAATTTAATGGTATAGTTGTAGATGAATATATGGAAGATAATCTTATTTCCTATACAGCTTATACAGATTATATTGACAAAAATATATTTACTGGCGAAGATAAAATCAATCTTAACGTAGCACTAAGATATAATGAATATGATAATAAAACACTAATCTGGATTGGAACACCTATAATCGCTAGTGGTTACTAAGTAGGAGGAGATAAATTGGAAAAGATAATGGTGGAGAAGAGCCCGCCATTAAAAGGGAGAGTTAGAATTAGTGGAGCTAAAAATGCTGCACTTCCCTTATTGGCAGCTTCTTTGTTAGGGACAGAAGATATTATTTTAGAAGATGTACCCAACCTTAAAGATGTGGAAATAATGTGTGAAGTACTTACATCTCTAGGTGCTAAGGTTGAATATTTAGAAAAAAATGTTATTAAGATAAACTCAGCTGACGTACATAAGTATGAGACTAGTTATGAGCTGATGAGTAAAATGCGAGCATCTTTTTTAGTTATGGGACCATTATTAACTAGATTAGGAAAAACAAAGAATTCTTTGCCAGGTGGTTGTGCAATAGGAACTAGGCCAATAGATTTACACTTAAAGGGTTTTAAAGCCTTGGGAGCTACAATAGATGTTGACCATGGAAATATCAGTGCTTATGCCGATAGATTAGTTGGTGACAAGATATATTTAGACTTTCCTTCCGTAGGGGCAACTGAAAATATAATGATGGCTGCTGTAATGGCTGACGGCGAAACTATTATAGATAATGCTGCTATGGAACCTGAAATTACGGACTTATCAAACTTTTTAAACAAATTAGGTGCAGATATTAAAGGTGCTGGTACATCAACCATAAAAATTAAGGGTGTTAAGAAATTAGGTGGTGCCAGACATTCAATAATTCCAGATAGGATTGAAGCAGGGACCTTTATGGTTGCAGCTGCTATTACTGGTGGAGACATAATAATTGAAAATGTAATTTCAAATCATATTAAGCCTGCTATAGCAAAGCTTAAAGAAGCAGGTTGTGAAGTATATGAAAATGGGGATAGTATTAGGGTAATAGGGGCTAAGAAATTGAATGCAATTGATATTAAAACTTTGCCATACCCTGGTTTTCCAACAGATATGCAAGCTCAATTTATGGCTTTAATGACTCTCTGTGAAGGGACAAGTGTAGCTATAGAAACAGTATTTGAGAATAGATTTATGCATGTTGATGAATTGAAAAGAATGGGTGCTGATATTAAAATAGACGGTAGATCTGCAATAATTCAGGGTGTGAAAAATTTAACTAGTGCACCAGTTAAAGCTTCAGATTTAAGAGCAGGGGCTGCCCTTGTATTGGCAGGTTTAGTAGCAGAAGGAGTTACAGAAATAGATAATATCTATCATATTGATAGAGGATATGATGGTATCGAAGAAAAGTTCACAAAATTAGGAGCGAAAATCTGGAGAGAAGATAGGTAAACATAGGTAAGAGGTAAGAACTAAGAGGTAAGAGCTAACAGTGAACAGTGAACAACATAAAAAGTGACAGTTGACAGTGGACAATGGACAATAAGATTAAAGATTAAGAATTAAGAATTAAAATAGAAAACATTAAAAGAGGAGATCCCCCGACTATGATTGGGAAGACTACACCGTAGGTGTCATTTCGACCGTAGTGGAGAAATCTCCTCTTTTTTTGACAGTATAATTACTGCAGAAGGTCATCCTGAGTATAGCAGTATAAGCTTTACTCACGAAGGATCTCCTTTTTTTATTTTTGAATTCAGTTCTTAGTTCTTAGCTAATAATTGTCAACTGTCAATTGTCACTTGTCAATTTTTAATTGTTTTTTCTGTTCTAACTTTCTCCCTTGTTTCATAAGTATTAATTATACTAACGAGATGAGGGGATTTGATGAAAAGATTTGGGGCTTATTTAATTTTGGTCTTGATAATAACTATTATTTTACCTTCAGTTATTGTTAAGACCTTTAATTTTGTACCTAGGGACCAGGTAGTAGGGCAAGGGTTTGATAATGAGTCTGTTCCTCATAAGAAAAACGAAAAATCAAATCTAATTACCAAGTCAGATCTAATAGAAAAGAAATCCTTGGATTATATAAAACTTTTTAATCCTTATACAAATACCGTAAGTGAAATTCCTATTGAGGAATATGTAAAAGGTGTTGTAGCAGCAGAAATGCCTGCTGAGTTCCATATAGAAGCATTAAAAGCTCAAGCAATTGCTGCTAGGACTTATGCATTAAGCAGGACTATCAAATTCAGTGAGGGGCATCCTGATCATAAATTAGCACCTTTGTGTAAAGCTGTTCATTGTCAGCATTACTTGTCTATGGAAGAATTGAGACAAATTAATGGGGAGAATTGGATTGAAAATTATTGGGATAAAATAGAAGAAGCAGTGGATTCCACAAGAAATATATTGATGTATTATAATGGTGAGATAATTGAGCCTCTCTATCATTCGACAAGTGGGGGAATGACAGAGGATGCAATCAATGTATTTGCTACCGACACACCCTATTTAAAGGGAGTTATTAGCCCGTATGAAGAAGAAGCTCCAAAATATAAAACAGTTACAACCATAACTGGTGATGAATTTGTTAATAAGATTAATAATAAATATAACACAAAATTAAGTAAGAATAATTTCTTCGAAAAAATCCGTTTAGTTGAAAAGACAACAAGTGGGAGGATAAAAAAACTTGCAATTGATAAGACAATAATTGAAGGAAGGGAGTTAAGAGATTTATTCAACCTAAACTCTACAAATTTTACTATTACTTATGATCAGAAACTAAATATTATTGATATAGTGACCTATGGATATGGTCATGGTGTTGGAATGAGTCAATGGGGTGCCAATGGGATGGCCAAAAGGGGCAGCACCTATATTGATATATTAAAACATTATTATAAAGATATTGAAATTAGATAGGAAAATTCCTATCTTTTTTTTATCTCCAATGTATGGATTTCTAAATTGTGGAAATAATATGGATGGAGGTGTAAGGATGAAAAAAAAGTATATAGAATTTTTAAAGAAAAATGGATTTTTACTCTTTCTTTTTATTTGTGTATGTGTTGTAGCAGCTGGAACCATATATATTGCGACTAAGGATTTTAGAGCTGTTGATAAGCCTAAGTTGGACGACCTAATTATTTTAGACGACAGCCTTGAAAAGCCTGGTGATATTGCTGAGGTAAATCCAGATGAAGTAAAAAATGAAGATTCTGGCGAAGATAATGAAAATAAGGTGGTAGAAGCTACAACTGATGAAACAAATAATGATTTATCCAAAGAAGATCCAGCAGAAGATGTGACTGATAATCCAGAAGATGTTGTACCAGCGGATAATTTGGATGATTTAGAATTTGTGGATGATGAAGATGAAGACGATGAGGAAGATGTAGAAATCGTAACAGAAAAATCAACTCAGGGTATCCTCCCAATAGAGGGCGAAATATTGACGGATTTTACGACTGATACCCTAATCTACTCTAAAACATTGGAGGAGTGGAGAAGTCATAGAGGAATTGATATTAAAGCATCAGAAGGCACAAAAGTTAAGGCGCCATTGGATGGAACAATAAAAGAGGTATACGAAGATGAATTATGGGGAATAGTCATAATAATAGACCATGGCGGAGGTTTAGAAACCAAGTTAGCAAACCTAGGAACAAAGGAAATGGTCAAACCAGGTGTTAAGGTAAGTAAGGGGGACTATATTAGTACCATAGGAAAGTCTGCAGATATTGAAATGGCATTGGAACCTCATTTGCATTATGAGGTAATAAAAAATGGTAAAATGATAGATCCTCGTTCTATTAGTAGGTAAGAAAGCATAAGTATTAATTAAAAGTCCCAAAATCAAAGGGGGTTAATTAAGTGAAAGATTATATAGAGGAAAGAGCTTTAGAGATTGCAAAGTACATATTAAAAGAAGGTGCAACAGTAAGGCAAGCCGCTGGAATTTTTGGTGTCAGTAAAAGTACTGTTCACAAAGATGTAACTGAGCGTCTCCCAAAGATAAACCCTCTTATTGCGTCGATGGTAAAGCAAGTTCTTGAAACGAACAAAGCGGAAAGGCATATTAGAGGAGGAAAAGCTACAAAATTAAAATATAAGTCTGTAAAAGCATAAAGGTCCTAGGTTACTGGGACCTTTTAAATTTCATTAAAAATTATCATTTTTAAACGTAGGGGAGAGGTTCCATCCTTTCCCTAAAAAGTTTTAATTATTTTGTAAAAAAAGAAGGATTTTTGGAATTTATGTAGAATATAGTCTTGATAAGCATTTTTAAAGGAGGGTGTCAGTTTTGGTTTTTAGATCAGATGTTGGAATAGACTTGGGAACGGCTACTACATTAGTATACGTAAAAGGAAAAGGTATAGTCTTACAGGAACCTTCTGTTGTTGCCTTAGATCAATATACAAATAAATTTTTAGCTGTGGGAGAAGAAGCTAGAAAAATGCTAGGTAGGACCCCGGGCAATATTATTGCAATTAGACCATTAAAAGATGGTGTTATATCAGATTATAATATTACCGAAAGAATGTTAAAATATTTTATGCAAAAATCCTTGGGTAGGATGATGCTTAAGCCTAGGGTTATCATATGTGTACCCAGCGGTATAACAGAAGTAGAAAAAAGAGCAGTAATGGAAGCTAGTAATGAAGCGGGTGCTTTGAAAACATACTTAATAGAAGAGCCAATAGCAGCTGCTATTGGTGCAGGGGTTGATATTACAGAGCCAAATGGGAATATGATTGTTGATATTGGTGGCGGTACTACAGATGTTGCAGTTATATCTTTAGGTGGAATAGTTGTTAGCAGATCCATCAAGGTAGCTGGTGATGATTGCGATGAAGCTATAATCAAATATATAAGAAAGAAATACAATATGATGATAGGTGAAAGGTCATCGGAAAACTTAAAAGTGACTATTGGTTGTGCATATCCTTTTGAAGAAGAGAAATACATGGAAATAAAGGGTAGAAACTTACTTACTGGACTACCAATGAATGTTGAAGTTTCATCTACCGATATGTTAGAAGCATTAAAAGAGCCAGTAATGGAAATAGTAGAAGCAGTACATGGAGTATTGGAACGTACACCCCCTGAGTTGGCAGCAGATATTAGCAATCGAGGGATACTTATGACTGGTGGAGGAGCATTGTTACAAGGATTGGACAAGTTATTAACTGAAAGAACTGGCATATCAGTTAAACTTTCACAAGACCCAGTAGGAAGTGTTGCAATAGGTACAGGAAAATCTCTAGATTCTATTGAATTTTTAGAAAAGAGTATGGCTCAAGGAGAACAATCTAGATATAGATAAAAAGAAAGATTTAGGGACAAAGACCTTAAATCTTTCTTTGATGATAAGGGGGATAATTCAACAGCCTTTATTTTACTTTAGGTTGAGGAAAAACCTTGCTAATTTCATATGATATATCACTTCCATTGGCAACAAATTCTACAACAGAAATGTTATAAATATCTTCTGGTTTTGTTAAATCCTTCGTATACAATTGGATATATCTTATACCATCGATTAACTCAGATTTTGTTTCGCTTCCTCCTTGAACAACAAATATATTTTTACCCTTTTTCTTTGCTTCGATTAATTTTTCATGGAATAAATCAGCCTCTAGTTTATCTGAGAATCCACCTGTTCCAAATACTGGTGTCGGTAATAGTATTACAAAATTGGTTTCTTGTCTATATTCTAAATCTTTGATAAACTGCATCCATTGGCTTGGATTTGATGCTCTAAGTCCACCTTTTGAAGAATCAAGATTAAAGAATATAACATCATCATGTTTATTGATTTTATATGCATTAGAAGCATCAATAAGAGCATAATTGGTCAAACCTTTATCAAATTCAGGTGTAATACCTTTTAACATAATCCCAATTTTATTGCTGGAGATTTTTGACTGAAGCTTTGAACTGGCATTGTACCCTACCAATTTATCCAATCCCTTAGGTTCAGCTGCAACTATAAAGGAAAAACCATCTTTAGCTACTGCTTTTTTAGAAGCTAATTCGTCTTTCACTTTAGTAGGTGTAGGTAAGGTCACATTTCCTACGGATGTTGGGTAATAAGCTGTAAGTCCATCAATTAAAATTGAGCCTATAGGTTTTTTAACACTATCAGTTTCTGCAATATAAATTCTTTGTAAGCGAACTGGATAGCTGACATTTGTTGGAATGTTTGCTGTAACATATTGCCAATCTGAAAAGTCTATAGCCTTTTTAAAGTCTAAAGTATGTTCATTTCCAGAATTATCTTTTAGTGTGCCCCTTAGCCAAGTTCCACTTCCATCTCCCTTAACCCAAAAACCTAGTTTTTTAGGATATCCATCAAATTTCAATCCTTCAGTACCATTAGAATTAAAGTTTAGATATGCAGCTCTAGTGTTTTCGCCTTGTGTAAAGTCATAATTAATACTTAAACTTGATGCGCCATCACGAGCATCATTACTTAAATTTATATTACCTGTAACATTTTCAGGATAAGAGCTAAAATTGTAATTTTCTATAGTTTCAAAGCCATCAACTAATATTCCTTTTGAACCAACTGAAACTAGTATATTTGCAATACCATTTCCTGCTTTTGCAGTAATAGCACCACCTGCTGCCTCAGTACCACTATAGAACACGCCGTCCCTTACCTCACCAATATTTCCTATTACATTAAATTGTATGTCATCTAAATATACTAAAGCCTTAGTACCATTTTTATCTTTTCCGTAGAAAGAAGATAATTTTTGTTCGCTGTTAAAATCAATATTTAAATTACTTAAATTTGAATTTAGTTCGGCAATTTCACCTAATACATTTATATCAATACTTCCTAGCACACCATTGTAATTAGCAAAGATTTTTCCTTCACCAGAAGATGTGGCTTTAAATGTATTTCCCTCAAATTCACCATTTATACCTTCAGAGGTAAAAGTAACTAATGTTTCATCAATATCTACTGGATTATGGTATTCATCATATCCCTTAACAGTAAATTTTCTCTTTGAATTTAAAAACATTTTATTATCATCTGTTTTCAATTTTAAATAGGATAATTCGCCTTGGGGAGCATTAGAAAATACACCCACTCCATTGACAACAGATCTCTCTCCACCATCTGAAGGCTTATTAACAACCTTTGCCTTGGACTCATCTATGGGTTTCACAACCATTGTACTTGATCCGCCACCATCAAGGTTAAGACCATTGTACGCTCCTAATTCTCTAAGAATGGAACCAAACATTTCCTGACTTACACCTTTAAAGGAGGAATCTCTACCATCAATTGTTACTAATATTAATTCTGTTTGCTCTTTATTGATTCCTATTCCAGTTCTTGGCTCATTTCCTTTGCTATTGATATTAGTTAATGCTAGTTCACCATCTTTAAGTATAATACTGCCTCCACCTATGGCGAATTTAATCTCTTCTACATTAGGAACAGTTGAAAGTTCAAGAATTACACTATCACCAATATTTAAGTTTTGTAGGCTTGTCCCTCTAACAGCTAAAACATAGCTATTATCCTCATTTGGTATATCAAATGCCTCTCCGCCTATTCGAACATCTGCCACTACACCATCGAGTACCAGTACTTCTACTAAATCATTATGGAATCTATTACCTATGGATTTCGCACCCCAATGTTTATTAAGTAGCGTTACAGTGTCAAAATTCTGGGATACCTTATTTACAGAATTAATAATAACTTCTTGTCCGTTATTCTCATTGGTGACAACCATTCTTCTGTCAAGATATTCTATACCTGCATTATTTTGGTTTGTAATATAAAAGCTAGGTAAAGTATAAGGCTTTCCAATAGGGGAAGAAATTAATTCTCCATTATTGATTAGGGTTCCAAGGGAAGAAGGTAGGGGTTGATAGTCAAAATAGTCTCCATTGATACCAGCTACAGCTCCGCTCTTTTCAACCATAGAGCTTACCTTATCTCTATTTGGAAGTCCTTTCTCATTGAATAAACCTTTTAATTCAGTATAGTTGTCATTTAAGTCGATTCTAAGAACGTTGATATTCCACCATCCTTCAGTGGTAAACCTCAATATGTTTTCATGTCTAACTCCAGAGGATATATTTTCAGAACTATTAGTCTCATATATTTTAGTGGGAATAGTTACCGTAATAGGATTTGCGTACACAGGGACATGGGCTGTAAAAATCAACCCAGCAGTTAATAATGATAAACAAGTTTTCTTTATAATTTTCCTCATTACATCACCTCTCGTAATTTTATGTATTTACTACCCATTATATCGATTAAGTATCTCATTTGGGTTACAAATACATTACAAAAGGATTAATTTACATACTTGACATGTTTCAATCATCCACTCTACAACATTCTCTTTTTTTATCTCTTTCTCCTCCTAAAGAATCACTACCCACTATAAATACCTCACTTAATGGGCAAAGATTTATTTTTGACTATTAAAACTAATTCTCATATGATAATATAAACATAAAATAAGTTTGATTGATAAAAGAATTTATTTAATTTATTGCAGGATTTTCTAAATTAATATAGAATACTTAATATATGAGAGTGTATATTTTTATTAGGGTATATAATAACTAAAAAGGGGGAAAAATTTAGTGACAACTGAAATTGCGATTATGAATAAAGGAGCGATCGCATTAGCAGCTGATAGTGCTGTTACCATTGGAAATGGGAATAAGTTTTATAATACCGCGAACAAATTATTTACATTATCAAAGTATCATCCAGTTGGAATAATGGTTTATAGTAATGCTGATTTCATGGGTTATCCTATGGAAACAATTATTAAAGAATATAGAAAAGAATTAGGTAATAAATCATTTCCAAGACTCGAAGATTATTGGGATGATTTTATTAGGTATTTAGAGAATGTATATTCAAAAGATAATGGGCTAGATGATTTTTACAGTGAAATAATATCCTTTATTAGTTTTTTGGATGAAGAAATCAAAACATTAAATAATGAAAAAATTGAATTGTATCAAGAAAACAATAGAGACGGGGAATCTCCTATCAACACACTCATAATGGCACATATATCTAAAGAGTCAATAAATGAAGTCATAAACCAAATGTATACATTATATTCTAGTTATGAAGATGAAGAGGATTTTATTGTACATAAGGATACTATAAATGATGCTATTGAAGATGAAGTTTCTAATATAGTAGAGCATATAATAGGACTTGTCGATGAAGAGAACATTACTAAGATAATCTCATTATGTACAATGATTTTAACAAAAAAACATAATAATGGATCACGGACGGGTGTCGTAATTGCTGGATTTGGAGAAAAAGATATGTTCCCTAGTTTAGTAAGCGCAAGTCTCATGGGAGTATATTTTAATTCACTTAAAATTAATAATAAAAACATTGCCAGAATTGATAATAATCATGAAGCAGGTATTTTTCCTTTTGCTCAAGGGGATGTGATCTCAACTTTTATGACAGGTATTGATAATGATTTGAAAAAATACATATTAAGCAAAATTGAACAATATGATATACATAAATGTGAAGATGAAAATTGTGTTAACAATCTGAAAAATGAGATAAGTTCAATTATAGATAACTGGTCTGAAAATTATCATATAGACCCAATTATGAATACTGTTAGTGTTGCACCAAAAGAAGAGTTGTCTCAAATGGCAGAAACATTAGTAAATCTAACCTCTTTTAGAAGAAAACTTTCAATGGATGCTTTTAGCCAATCGGTAGGAGGCCCTATTGATGTTGCATTAATAACTAAAGGTGATGGTTTTATTTGGATAAAGAGAAAATATTATTTTGAAATGAATAAAAATCCACATTTTCTTGAAAACTATTATAGAAATTGTTAGGAGGAGAATGACATGATGATGGTAATGGATAGAAAAGAAGAGAATAAAAAGATAGTTGCATCAGAAAGATATACAACAGAAGCGATAAAAAACTTATCCACTAGTATACGAAAATCTTCAAGAATTGAAAAGGAAGAAAAATATAAATATCTGGAATACGAAATAATGGAACGAAAAAAAAATCATTATAAATGGTAAGGATTAATCTGAATAAATAATTATTAGAGAGACCAGGACTAACCCTCTTGGTCTTTTTTTCTCTCTTTACAACGAACAAGTATTTCGCTTATTTTACAAACTATAATAGATTACATTGAAGATAATGAATATGTTCCAAGTGTTAGAGAGATATGTGAGTTAGTAGGCAAATCTAGCAAATTGTACCCAAATATACACAATTTCAAAAAAATAAAAAAGGCTGATTTTCAACGTTATCAGCCTTCATCTTACTGTATAATGGTCGGGGTGAGAGGATTTGAACCCCCGGCCCCATGGTCCCAAACCACGTGCGCTACCAAACTGCGCTACACCCCGATATTTAGCTGTTGTTTTTGCCAACTATTTTAGTATATAATATATTTTAAAAAATTGCAAGAGTTTTTTATTTTTTCTTTGAATTATTTTTTGTCCTTATTTTTATTCATATTTATTATGTTTGATTAACAAATTTCTATACTATTATACAATATTTTATTGTTTTTTAAAATACTAATTATAATATTATGTGATTACCTAGGTTCAATGGATGCAATGAGAATGCTAAAA
>JAPXKQ010000083.1:0-10925 GCA_033809995.1 Tissierellaceae bacterium | reverse complement strand
CAGTAAGTGACCTTACCTATGTCAGAGTAGGCAGTAAGTGGAACTATGTATGTACCTTGGTAGACCTATCTAATAAGGAAATAATAGGCTACTCAGCTGGCCCCAATAAAGATGCTTCTCTTATAGAAAAAGCACTTTTAAGCTGCCGTTATCCTTTAAAGGATATAAATATATTTCATTCAGACCGTGGTAAGGAATATGATAATATAAAAATAGATAATATCCTAGAAGCCTTTGACATAGAACGTTCTCTAAGTAGGAAGGGGAATCCCTATGACAATGCTGTAAGTGAAGCTACCAATAAAATCCTAAAAATAGAGTTTATATATCAAAATAGATTTAAGAGTTTAGAAGATCTTGAATTACAGCTTGCAGAATATATTTACTGGTATAATCACATAAGAATTCATGGATCTTTAGGATACATATCACCAATTGAATATAGAAATAGAGCTAGCTTTGATTTAGTAGCTTAGGAAGTATTTAGAAAGCATACTCCTGTTCGGAATAAATTTGTCTAAAAAAGGGTTGCCTTTCCATAGCATTGGATGGCCTATAAAAGCACCAAATAATGAGCCGATAATAATATTTAAACCCGTTTTCCATTTCTTTAATCTTTCAAACATTATGCTCCCCTCATTAGATCGTTCTAATATACCAAAACGACGATGAAAATAAATTATGTGTCATAAAATTGTTTCTTTTAACTTAACAAATTAAAATCTTATATATACTTATTATGATTACAATATAATCACTTTTATGTCATAAATAATAGGAAAAACGCACATCTCTCATACTCTCATTAAACTTATAAATAAGATGGGTGAAATTTTACACCATCACTTATTATCTCCGGGATTAAGTATGAATACCATACATTTCCCAA
The DNA here is from genome assembly GCA_033809995.1 of Tissierellaceae bacterium. GTDB lineage: Bacteria > Bacillota > Clostridia > Tissierellales > Tissierellaceae > Paratissierella. The sequence continues at coordinate 10,036 of JAPXKQ010000083.1, read as the reverse complement.
CCCATATGAATTCCCCATCCTAATTATATTGCCTCCTATATCTATATTTTCATACCATTTAAACTCACCTGAATATACACCAAGAAAAACAAATTGTTTTATTTTGTTATACTTCAGATTTCCATCTATCATGGCAATATTAGTGGGCTTACTGATAACTAAACCTCCAGATGAGCCTGGAAAAAGTTGAGCGTCAATTTGAAATATTGGTAACCCGTTAAAATTATACCCCCATGCTGAAGCGATGATGCCTGACTTCACGATTGGGAACTTATTCAGCTTATCGTAAAATCCTTGTGGATAACTTGCCACAATAATATCACTGGTAACATCAATACTAAGAGGTTGATTTTCTGGTAAATTTGTATTTGAAAGCGCTGATGGCAAATATATATTTTGAATTTCAGGTTTTCCTGAAATTTCATCGATAATTTCCTGTATATATGGAGAAATTTCAACTAGTGCAACATCAATTTCATTTTGTTTATGAAGCTTTAACGATGATAATAATTGTGCTCGAGTTAAACTGATGGGCTTCCATTGAATAAGTCCATTAATATTCTCTCTAATAAAAAAATCAAATCTATCAGGAATATATTCTACTCCATCTATTTCAGTGAGCACCACATGCCTATTTGTTACAAGCCAAAATTTATCCACCCTGTACCATTGTGGTCCACTTTTATTGGGGTCAGAAGGACTTACTTGATTATAGTAAAAACCTGAACCTTGTGAAGAGTAAGTTTTACCATCTATAATTAAATAACTTCTAATAATAGTCGTTATCGAAAACAATTGCGACTCAAAAGTATTATCATTTTTAGTGTTAATTGTCATATTATAACACTCCTTACCTATTAAATTAATCATGAAAAATCAATGTGTAAGTAATAGATTCCTTTGATATTCAAATACTAAATTCTAAAAATATCTACTATAGCCCCTACAACAGTTTCAATAAATGTATGTGGATCCCTAGTTCTTTTAGCTGTTAATTTAATTAAATCATCTAATCTTTTACTAAGACTATTAAATTCTATTAATATTTCTTCCAAACCTTCTATTTCTTTAATAGCTTTTTCGTTGATTTCTAGTAATACATCATTAATATCAATCTTATTGAAATCATCTGGATATAGCAATAGTGAATAAACAATTTTCGAGCCTTCATGGTGCCTAAAATTTAGACCTAAGTCCCGCTCCCTCTCTAATGATTCCAACTCTTTTTTAAGAAGAGTCTTATTAAAAAGAATCCCAAGATAATAATTCCTATAAGCTCTTCCAGTTATATCTTTTTTAATCTTATATTGATTCCCAGTATTACTATAATTTAGAGTTTCATATTGTTCAATAGTTTCGAGAGCAATATCAAATAACTCTTGAAATTTATCATAAAACTTCCACCCAACAATTAAAGCATCTTTTTCAAGTTTTTCGGCTTTTATAGCTATTTTTTTATTGATTTCTATAATATCTCCATTAGCAACCATACTTTTAATCAAGGGGCTGTAGTTGTGATTACTATCCTTAAAATGTCTCCATGTTTTTGGATTATAGGAATCTAATCCATGTTTTAATTCTTGGAAATGCACTGTCATTTTTTTATAGAACTCCTTTAGTTGCTGTCTATCTGATTGATTTTTCCCTGATTTTACTCCTAAAGTAAAAGTAATTAAACTCACTATTAAACTTGTAATTAAGCTGATTAATACAGTATCCATTTAGAAATCACCTCTATATCTGCAAGTTTTATTATAGAATCTATATTCTCAAACTAAGGTTTGGAAGTAACTTATATAATCCTTGGAACAATGCAAACTAAATCTTTCTACATTAGCCTCCTTACTACTAAACTCTTTCTCCTATTATTCCTGCAATTATCCAATTTTCCATATTATTGTTAGACGAATATTTTTTATTAAATTTAAACAAGTCATCCATTTATTACAAATGTATTAACATAGCTTTTTTCACCAGTATTTTTTTATTGCTCCATCCTACTTTTAAAGCCTTATTGTGATTCTCATTATCTGACAAATATCATAATTATATAAATAATTCTATCACAATCACTCAGTTATGTTAATGAATATAGTATTTTTTATGTTCATTGTTCTAATACAACTAAAATAATAATAATTGATGTTATTAATATATTTAGGTGATTCATAGCACATTATTTTTAACTATTACTAATTTTATCTCTAGATTTACAAATACACATTTTATAAAGCGCATTTCACGCATATTTTATTAATACTTATTATTCAATATTCTTGATACATTAGATTGATTTAATCCTAATTTCTTTGCTATTTCTACTTGTTTAAAGCCCTGCCTTGCTAATTCTTCAACAGCTTCAATATTATCTCTTTTCTTTTGCTGTCTAGATGTTAGTCCATTCTCATTCCTTGGTGTTCTTTTGATATTACTCCTTCGATACCTCTCATTAGTGCCTATAATCGTTTTTAGATGCCTTTGCTCCTCTTCAGTAATGTCAAGCATATCAATCAAGGTACTATTTCTGTAATTATAGCCTGTAGCTCTTAGGGGGCTTTCTGAGCCGCTTAAATTGTCCTCATTAGTCAATCGTCTCTGATGTTCTAAAAAGCCCTCTATAGCCCTGTCACAGCTCGTAACTACAGCACTAACCGCTTGATCATCCAAAGGTTCTAAAAATGTATTGTTAAACTCCAATGCCATTTTTTCTAGCTGGGCCAAATCTCTTACATAAATACCATTCCAATAAATCCAGCAATGCAGGACTTTGTTCCTATAGCCTTTCATATCCCAGTTTCTGAGTTGGCAAAGTGTCTCTATATCATCTATTCTTGCAAGATGTAAAGAGTAACTAGTAAAGAAATTTGTAATCTTTGCTTTATTTTGTCCTTTTTTATTTTTATCTTTTTTTCTCTGACTAGATTCTTTTTTATATCCTAAAAATCTTTCTCTTAAATCGTACATATTATATGTTAAATCATTGTTCATGTATAAAATCCTGCACAATGCACCATTCCGGCTATTAATTGTATTAGGTAATCTTAATAATCTAGCTGCATCTGTAGCTGATCTGTCTGCCCAAAGGTGTTTTAAATTATTATAGAGGTAATCTTCTAGCTGTTGCCAAGTGTATAGAGCTGCATAAGGTGCATTTTGTATCCTCCAATAAAGATGAATTCCTCTCCCTGAATCTACAACTAGCGTTGGCCTTGGAATTTTTCCTTCTTCTGCTAATATAAACACTTTGTAAACTGCTTCAGCCTTACCTATTCTGTTTAAGTCTAAATCTAAATCAATATAAAGCGCTCGTAAATGTCTAATATTCCTAACTAATCTCTTCTTTATATAAAAAGTATTTGGACTTATAAACACATTATCCAAACCATAAAATCTTTCAATTTCATATAAAGAATAATAGTTAATCATTTTATACCTTTTAAAATCATGGGTTAATTCGATATATCCTTCTGTTCCTTCAGTGTATAGATGTTCCATATATGCTTTTTCTGTTATCATATTGTTTCCTCCTTTTATATAAAGGGAAAACAAAAAAGCACCTACAGATATTTTCTGTAAGTGCTTTATCTAAAGTAATTATGAAGTATATAGGATAGATCTTTTAGTTATCTCCTATGGTTCTAATAACTTATTCTTAATCTTCTAAATACCTTTAGTTTAATCTTTTGATTGAATATTAAGATTCATCTTTTCTAAATCATATTTTCTGTCTAATAATAAATTTTCATTAAAACAAATCTAAAAAATAGGATGTCTGCCACTCTAATTTACAATTATCCCTTACCAAAGCATCCCTAAAAAAATCTGAATGCTTCTCAAACACATTGCTATTAATATTAAAATATAAGCTCCTAAAATACTCAATTGCAAATACAGCAATTGTACGGGTATTTCCCTCTCTAAAAGGATGTATTTGCCATAAATTAGATATAAATCTCATAGCTGATTTAGCTTTTTCTTCTTTAGTCATTGAAAAATAATCTTTCTTAGTTTCCTCTTCAAAATCTATTTGAAAAGCTAAGTCTATCATCTTCCACGATTTATAAAAAACAGTTTCTCCTTTCAAAACAGGCTCATTCTTTGCAGGCGGTATAACAATAAATTATATTGACAAAACTCTAGCACCATGGTAGTCTATGACTATAAAGTCGGATTTAGTCATGGAGGATAAAGAATTATGAGTACTGCATTTAGTGATAATGAAAGAGAATTAATAAACTTAAAACTAATTGAAGTAGCAGAGGAGTGTCTGAAAAAATATGGTGTAAGAAAAACTACTGTCGACCAAATTGTACAAATGACAGGTATATCAAAGGGATCTTTCTATAATTTTTATCCTAAAAAGGAGATCTTATTTTTTACAGTTTTAGAGGAATACCAAAAATTTATTACAACAAATTTAACTAGGAAATTAGAAAAAGAAGATAAAATTGGAGTTGATATGTTTACTAATCTAATCTATGAGCTATACCAGAATATAAGACATTCTTTTATTATGAATATAATACAAAACAATGAATTTGAATATCTTATTAGAAAATTACCTAAGGAACTAATTATCAACCACCATTCTTTAGATGATATACTCACTAAGGGGATTTTTTCCTATATAAAACTTAAAGATAATGTTGATATAGATGTTGTTTCTGCTTCATTTAGAGCAATTTTTATGACTATGATACATATTGATGAAATCGGAGAAGATAGTTTCGATGAAGCTCTGAAACTTTTAATAGGAGGTCTTGCTCAGCAAATAATTAAGGAGGATAATAATGCCTGAAATTATTAAGACTAGGAATTTAACAAAGATTTATGGGGAAACTTATGCTGTTGACAATATAAATCTATCTGTTAAAGAGGGGGAAATATTCGGCTTTATAGGGCTTAATGGTGCAGGTAAAACCACTACTATACGAATGCTATTAGGTATGATATCTCCCACATCAGGTAGCTGTTATCTCAAAGGACAAAAAGTAAGCCCTGGCAATATAGATATTTGGCGTGATGTAGGATATATAGTAGAAACACCATATTCATACCCTGAACTAACTGTTAGAGAAAACTTAGAAATTATCCGTAAATTAAGAAATATTAAAGATAAAAACTGCATTGATTGGATTATAAGGAAACTAAAATTAGATGAACATGCCACTAAGAAAGCAAAAAACCTGTCCCTAGGTAATGCCCAAAGACTTGGTATAGCAAAGGCACTTATGCATAAACCAAAAATCCTGATACTTGATGAGCCAATAAATGGATTGGATCCTGCAGGCATTGTTGAAGTCCGTCAAATGCTACTAGATTTAGCAAGAAATTCAGGTGTTACCATATTTATATCTAGTCATAGATTAGATGAAATTTCAAAAATGACTACAAGAATAGCTATAATAGATGAGGGAAAATTGATTAAAGAAATAGATGGAAAACAACTTGATACGCAGTTGAGAAAAACATTAATATTGGATGGTAAAGACAAAAATGGTATGAGAACTGTTCTTTCTAAAGCTGGATATAAAATATATTATAGAGATACAGAGGATTATTCATCTACATTTCAAATTGAGGATAGGGATGCTGTAGATAATCCTGATAAAATTGCTAAATTACTTGTAAATTCTGGTTATCCTCCAACATTATTAAAAGTTGAGACCGAAGATTTAGAAGACTATTTCTTAAGATCTATTAAAGAGATTGGAGGAATAAGATATGAATAAGATATTAACATGTATTTTAGTAGAAAGTAAAAAGTTTTTCACTTCTAAGATACCCTTGATGTCGATTCTTGTTCTTACACTTGTACCCCTTACTGGTGGATTTTTCATATTTGTTTTAAAAGACCCTATTTTTGCGGAAAATCTAGGTATTATTTCTACTAAGGCACAAATAGTGGGAACTGCCGATTGGCCCTCTTATCTTAGTCTTCTTGCTCAGGCAATGTCTATTGGAGGATTGATAGTATTTGGATTTAATGCTAGTTGGATATTCGGAAGAGAGTATTCAGACAGGACTATAAGGGACTTATTGGCATTACCAATATCTAGAAATATTATTGTCTTTTCTAAATTCATTATTGCTTTTTTATGGGGATTAGTCCTTTCAATATATGTATTAGTTCTAGGTCTACTCCTTGGTCTATTAATTGATATACCTGGTTGGTCATTTGATGTAATTAGACAGGGAACTTTAGTTTATATTGCTTGTTCCTTACTTTCCCTTATACTATCAACACCAGCAGCCTTTTTTGCAAGCTTTGGACGTGGATATCTATCGCCATTTGGATTTATATTGGTTATTGTTATTTTAGCACAAGTCGTTGCAGTAGCAGGTTATGGAGAATACTTTCCATGGGCTGTTCCCGCACTTATTAGTGGTCTTGCTGGAGGTGATAATGCTATGGTGGAAGCTTTTAGTATTATAATTGTAATTCTGACAAGTATGATTGGATTAGTAGCTACTATGCTTTGGTGGAGATATGCTGACCAGAATTAATTAGATATCTTATGCTTTTGGTCTGATTATCTCCTTTTTTATTAGTGGAATAAATTAAGCGTCCTCATACAAATTAGAGAACGCCTAATTATTTTAAAATTGTTGAAACAATTTATAACTGTTGAAAATGGATAAAAATTGTTCATTAGATATTTTATCAAGATCAGAGACATTCCCGTGCTTCAACGCTTGTCTTAATTGATTCTTAGTAAAAAGAACATGATATTCCCTATTTACCCATTTATAAACGAATGATCGATATTTTTTGTAGTCTTTCTTTAAAATCAATGGTTTATGTCGCTCTAGTACAATCAATACAGAGTCAACACTGGGTTTAGGATGAAAGTATGTTGGTGGCACTTTCTTAAGGATTTCTATATCCAATTCCAACATCAACAATAAACCTAAAGCCCGTTGAGTGTTTCTCAACCTTTTAGCAAATCCTCTCTCTACAATAAGGTAGCTATATTTGGATTGGCTATCAAAAGCAATTTTTTTTACAATATCTGTGCTAATATTATAGGGAATATTACCAAATATTTTATAATCATTACTTTTGGGAAAGTTGAATTTTAATATATCCTCATGGATAACTTCTATATTATTAAAAGGTTTCACTGCTTTTTCCGTCGTTTTACATAAGTTTTCATCAATTTCTACAGCAGTCACCCATTGACTCATTTCCACAAGTTCTTTAGTAAAATGTCCTTTTCCTGATCCAATTTCTATTACCTTGTCTTGTTTACTGATATTTGTATATTTTAATATTTCTTTTACATGCTTTCTAGATGTAATAAAATTCTGTGTGTGTTTTGGGTTTTTCTGTTTCATTATAACCTTCTCCTTATATAATGTATTTACGTTAATTAAGGATAACGCATAATCCTTTTTTAACAAATGTATACACTTTATTGTGTATAATAGTTTTATTAGATAGAGTGTCATCGACTTCTCCTTGAGACTCAGATCTCGTTACTGAAAGAGTGATGCCTCTTTCTGATAAACTGTTTACGTATAAGTTAGATGTTGACCTATTTTTAGGTACTTCGTATTTCCCATAAGGCGGTAACGTTTATTAGATTGGAGGATTCTATCTAAAATATTTATGAATGGTGATTCTATGTTTTATTTAGGTATTGATATTGGTAAAAATACGCATGTAGCTTCCCTCATTGACGAGAAAGGTAAGGCTTATTTCAAAGCTTTTTCTTTTTCAAATTCTACAGATGGTGCTGATTCACTAATTTCTAAACTAACTCCATATGTTGAAGATTTAGCAATTGGCATGGAGGCAACTGGTCACTATTGGCTTTCTCTTTATTCTTTTCTATTTGAAAAGGGTTTTAAAATCCATGTAATTAACCCTATACAAACTGATGGTTGGCGTCATGGTATTGAAATCCGTAAGCGTAAAACCGATAAAATTGACTCTCTCTTAATAGCAGACCTCCTTAGATACGGGGATTTTGTGGAGACAACCCTTTCTAGTGAAGACTTCATGTCTCTTAGAAATCTTTCACGATTTAGAAGCTATCTTGTGTCTTCTATTGGTGATCTTAAAAGAAAGGCCATCGCTGTTTTGGATCAAGTCTTCCCAGAGTATGCATCTTCTTTTAGTGATATTTTTGGAAAGACGTCTAGAGAGATACTACTTTCTTTTTCTACTTCTGCTGACTTTGAAGATATTTCTGCTTCTCAGTTAAACAAAGTTTTGGATAATATTCATCATAAAAAGTTTGCCAAAAATAAAATAGATGAATTATCTCTTAAAGCCAAAGATTCTTTTGGGATAACTTTTTGTCTTGATTCTTTTTCCCTTCAAATTAAATTATTGATTGAACAAATCATTTTTATCGAAGAACAGATATCTACTGTCGAAGAAGAAATATCTATCTTAATGGAGAAAATGGATTCACCTATTACTACAATCCCTGGAATCGGTAAAGTTAATGGTGCTACCATTCTAGGTGAAATTGGTGATATCAATCGTTTTTCTAATGCATCTAAATTAGTCGCTTACGCTGGTCTTGATGCCAGTGTATCTCAATCTGGTGAATATGAATCAACTACTAACAAGATGAGCAAAAGAGGCTCTCCGTATCTTAGAAAAGCTCTATTCCAATCTGCTTTAAGAGCTGAATTTTATGACCCTGTTTTTAGTGAGTATTATCAGAAAAAAATATCTGAGGGCAAACATCATTTGGTGGCTACCAACGCCGTTGCTAGAAAGCTCTGTCATACCATTTACGCAATTCTAACAAAAAACACTCCATATGAAGTTCAACCTTAGCTTGTGTTTTGCGTAATTGTTTCATAGAATTTATGGCAGGTTCTGTCAAGGACGGTTTTCCCTTGACGGGTTCTGACAGAAATTCTATAATTTTATAGGCAAAACAAAAAAATATTTATTATTTAGATCTGTTCTTACAGATCATATTTTCATGCGTATTTTAATTTAAATTATTCCTAAATATTTCTTATTTCACCTCTTGACTTTTAATAGTTAGTCTTGCTGGTTATAATGAACTAATCTTAAGAGCCCATTATAACCAATTATTTTTGATTTGGTTTATAATGAAATCTCTCAATAACAAATATAGAAAATATACCCATACCTTTACCTCCTTTACCTCTTTTAACTATAAGTGAGATAAAGTAATATCTACTACTGCAATACTTGTATACATATTTAAAGCCTCCTTACCTAAACAATTATACCACCCTTAATTACTCTCTTCAATAAACCTCTCCTATAAAATATCAATTTGCTTTAGAATATAACCCCTAAAAACCTAAGCTATTTCACAAGGAAATTTATTCATAAAATCCTTCATCTTATGTATCATCATAATCTTCTTGTATCTACTTACACGACATCCGAACAGCTATTCCTATCTCTAACTCAGAAATAGGCTTTTTGCTGCTGTAACCATCCTTATTTTTAACAAATTGTAAACCGTCGGAAGCCTTGAAAAATCGAGCTATTTCGATGATTGAACCTTTTGTATCTCTATCACGCACTCCACATGTGTCGTATGTTGAGAGTAACAAAAATAGTTTTATTTTTCTTTATGTAATATATTTTGTTGTATCCTGTAACCCTTATAGAATAAGCACTTTGGGGAAATTCTTTTATTATTTTTTACCATGTTTATTTTGTAGTATTTTATAAAATCGCTTCCATGGGTGGCAACAGGGTGGAATTGCCACCCTGCTTATTATTTCTCATCATTAATTTGTTCCAATGGCTTTATATTGAATGGGTCTGTTAAATCATAGTTTTGGTATTTTTTAAGGAATTCTATCAGGGAAGAATGTGTTACTTTTAGTGAACCAAGCTTTAATCCTGGAAGCAATCCAACCCTTATTAGTTCATATACATAGTTGGTGTTGCATTTAAGCAGCTTGGCAACTTCAGAAACTGTATAAAGCACATTATTTGATTCAGCATTGTAAATTATAGTAACATTCTGTTTTTCACCAATGAAACTATGCCTTTTTAGTTCATTTATAATTGCTTCTGCAATTT
>JAPXKQ010000082.1:0-10942 GCA_033809995.1 Tissierellaceae bacterium | reverse complement strand
GGAGTGAATAGTGATGGAATATTTAAAACCTTGTCCGTTTTGTGGTGGGAAACCGTACATTACTAATGAAGATTGCTTTGGATTTACTGATGACGAACAGTTAATATGTTGTGACGAATGTGGTTTGCAGTTTGGTTTTTCAAAACAATATGATAAGGAAGAAGTAATAGAATTGTGGAACAATCGCAGTTACGCATTATAAAAATAATACAATGAAATGCACAATTTATATGGAGGTAAAATATATGGTAAATCTTCAAGCAAATTATTTAACAAATATGCCAACGGATATATGTAATGTATATGGCTTAACTAAAACATTATTAACTAGAAGAGAAACTATATATTTAAAGCATATTCTAAAGAACCTTTTTATATATGGAACTGAAGAAGAATTAAATAAAAAACTTAAATTGTTACAATTTAAAACATTATTTCAATATATAGGATTTCTAACTAATAAACTAAGAGCAATTTATAAAATACCAAGAGAATATATAACCGATGATGCTGATAGTATTGTAAAACAACGGAGAGAAAGCTTTTTTAGAACTCTTGATTTATATAAAGAGTTAAAGCCTATTATTATACTAGATTTTGATAAGACTATCACTAATAAAAAGTTTCATATTTTATATAATTATTTAATAGATGAAAATTACAATATAATAATTAATAGTGCAAACCCACAAAAAGATGTAATAATAAACTATCTAAATAAAAATAATTTACAAATACCTAAAACAATTTATGCAAATAAGGGAAAGGGGAAGAAAATTACTAGATTAAAAAGTATAGTAACTAATAATATAGGACGAATTATTTTTTACATAGATGACGAGGAAGAATACTTAAACTATGGAATGTTATTGGCTTTGTATTGTTATAAATATACAAAAGATGGGAAAGTAAAAAGTTATACGAACTTTAAAAAATAATAATATAAAGTAATGCTTTTGTATGGAGGTAATACATATGACCTTAATAGACTTAGCTTTAGAAACCAAGGATTATGAGTGGGCTAAACAACTTTATAATTTAAATGATGAAATATTAACAGAGAGTAACGAAATTAAATGCGAATTAGCTGAGAGTAAAGTTGAAGAAACAAAAAATAAAAATGAAGATTACTCCAATTTATCAAGAGGGGATATAATTAAACTATTAGACGAACAAAATTTGCTTTTACCTTATTTAGAGTTACAAGAATACATACAAGGGTTAGATGATGATACTAAATGGCTTATTGTTCGTCAATGCGTATCTTCAAACAAAGATGCTGAAATTGCTTTAAAAATTATTAAAATATTAGATCAATAAATGTATGGTTTTATTTGGAAAGGAAAAAATATGGATATTTTATCGCAAATTTTTAAATTTATAGTTAAAAGGAGAAAAACTATGAAATGTAATGAAATTCCATTTGGTACAGGATATTGTGCTTATGCTATTTACCTTCCTTGGAAAGTAAAATTTGAATGGGAAGATGAATCGCAACGAAGACCAAAATGTGTATCAATAGATAAATGTTTATTACCTGAAATAATACAATTATGGGAAATGGGAATTAAAACTACTGGTTGTTGTTGTGGTCATGGTGATTTCAGTAAAGCTTTTATAGGAGTAAGAAATGAATATATTGATAAAATGAAAGTAATGGGATATAAAGTGCAGTATAATCCTTGTAGACCAAATGATGAAGATAGTTTTATACCTAAGACAAAGCTAATTTATGGAGAATCTAAAAATAATGGAGAGTGGGATTAAAGTGAAAATTAAAGATAGTGTTCTTACATTAAAAAATCTTCAAACAGATGAAGTTGTTATTGAAAATGTTCCCGTATCAGATAATTAATTTTTAAAGGTAGGTATATTTATGTTTAGCATGGATGAATGGAATAGATTTTATGAAGTTGAAGAAAAGATTGATACTTTATCATATACGCAAAATGTAATGATTTACTTGGCAGAAAGGGGGCAAGATAATTATGGACTGGAGAGATAGAAAATATTATGTAGTAAGATTTTCACCAGATTCCTATGATATGAGAATAAGAATATTAAAAAATATTGAAGGGGTCAAGTTGTACTCATCAACTAACCATAAAATAAATACTAAATTTCCAGACGAAAAAGAACCAAGGGGTTATTATCATGTGCTTATTGGATGCAAAACAGATATAAAAGATATTGTAGAATTTGAATTAAGAAAAGCTGAAAGAAATGATTGGTATTCAAGTTGGAAAGAAGTCCAAAGAGATATTAGTAAGAAATATTTTGATATATACGATCAAGAAATGCCATGTATGGATTGTTAAACGAAGTGACAATTTTATTTAAAAGGAGAAGTATGTATGATTATTGATATTAAAATTGAAGATTATTTAAATGAAGATGAAATTAAAGAAGCCATTAAAGAAGGCGTGGTACAATATACAAAAGAAAAATGTCAAAAATTTTTCGATGGGTGTGATGTAGAAAAAGGGGAATATAGAACGTTATTTGAAACGGTTTGTCTAAATTATATGCTTGATAATTACAGACCACAAGTTGAATTAGCTGTTGACGCTTGTCTTGAATACATAACTACAACTGGTATCTTTAAGCCAAGATGGTATGATAATACGGATGCTACACGAAAATTATTTGCTATTTTACAAAATAAATTAGCTGAAAGTAGCGAAGAATTTAAAAATGCAATTTTAGAGAGAATTAAAAATACAGATGAAGATATTTTAAGAGAGATTCTTATCGAAGTTGTTAATGAAAATTTGTCCAAAATCTTTAATTAATATTAATATAAAATGATAATTCTATCTTTTATAAAACTATAATATAAAATACTTGACAAAAACATGAAAGGGTGATAAACTATTATATGGAAAGAAATACAGGGATATCTCCATGTCATAATATTGACTGTCCAAGAAATGCAGAATGTAAACGATACATACAAGCAGAAGAATATTATGATTATGAGTACAAGATTGAGAATATGTGCTTTGAAAGAAATAACTATGCCTATTTTGTAAGAAAAGATTAATTTATTTCGGGAGGTTTATTTTGAAAGTACTGATACTACTATTCCTACTTATAAGTAATTTGAATAGTCAGAAGGCAGAAACTCTACCAATTAAACAAACGAACTATAATATAAAAGAAATAGAAATAGTTGAAGAAGAAACAGTTAGTAGAGGAAGTAAAGAGCATATAATTACTATTCCAAAGTATGATGTTCCAATGCCTTTAGAGCATCAGGTATACATATATTTACTTTGTGAAGAAAAAGGTATTGAATATGAATTAATACTTGGAATGATACAATTGGAAAGTAACTTTGATGCTAATTTAGTGTGTTACAATGGTACGAAAAGCTACGATACTGGCTACATGCAAATCAATTCATGCAGAGAAAAAGAACTTAAAGAGCAAGGTTATACCGATTTATTAGACCCTTATCAGAATCTTGAAATTGGTATTAATATTATTGCTGATTTACTGAATAGATATGAAGATGAAGTTGTTGCTTTGGAATCATACAATAAAGGTGAGCGTGGGTACAAAGAAAATTATGCTGATAAAGGAATCTATCAAACTGCATATAGTCAGCGAGTAATAGAATATAAAAATAATTTCAAAGGAAGTGATTAATATTTTTGTACAAGCAATCAAAAAATTATTTACTAAATTAGACGCAATTGAAATGGAGCAACTAGAAAAGGACAGAAAGAAATTGGTAAATAAGGGCAAAGATATAAATGATATCAAGTGGGAATTCATTGAAGAAATTATTATGAGTAGTAATGACAAAAAGATTAGTGAAAGTGATATTATTTTGATTTATAAGTATACTGAGAAGATTAAGAAGGAATTGGGATTATAAGGAGCTACATATATGGAGTTTAATCAATGGCTGAATACACAGATTGGGAAAGATATATGGGAAAAGAAATATAGGTATAATAATGAAACTCTTGACGAATGGTTTGTAAGAGTATCTGGCGGTAATAATAAAATTAAAGAGTTAATGGTAGCAAAGAAGTTTTTACCAGCAGGAAGAATTTTATCAAATAGAGGGTTATATAAATTAGGACGAAAAACTACATACTCTAATTGCTATGTAATATCCCCACCAGAAGATAATATTGAAAGTATCTTCGACTGTGCAAAGAAGTTAGCACGGACGTTCTCATTCGGTGGGGGGTGCGGTGTAGATATTTCTAAACTTGCCCCAAAAGGTGCAAAAGTGAATAATGCCGCAAAAGAGACAACGGGAGCAGTTTCTTTTATGGATTTATATTCTTTGACTACTGAATTAATAGGACAAAATGGGCGTAGAGGAGCGTTAATGCTTTCAATCGACTGCAATCACCCTGACTTAGAAGATTTTATAAATATTAAATCTGATTTAAAAAAAGTAACGAAGGCTAATATATCAGTAAAAATTACTGACGAATTTATGAATGCTGTTAAAAATAATTTACCCTATATGTTAGTATATACACGAAAAGAAACTGGCGAAACCATTAAAAAGGAAGTCAATGCAAAACAACTTTTTTATCAACTCGCAAAGATGAATTGGGCGATGGCAGAGCCGGGGATTCTTAATTGGGACAGGATTAAAAATTGGAATCTTCTTAGCGAAGATAATAATTTTGAATATGCAGGAGTCAACCCGTGTGCTGAAGAGCCGCTTCCAGCGGGCGGTAGCTGTTTATTGGGTAGTATTAATCTTTCTAACTTTGTAATTAATCCATTTACAGACAAAGCAACTTTTGATGTTAAATCTTTTGAGGACGCTGTAAAAGAAGCTGTAATATATCTTAATGAGGTATTAGATGAAGGGCTTGAATTACATCCATTAGACGAACAACAAAAAAGTGTAAGAGATTGGAGACAAATTGGACTTGGTTTAATGGGTATTGCAGATATGTTTATTAAATTAGGAATAAGGTATGGTAGTCAAAAGTCAATACAATTAAGTCACGATATTGGATTTAAGATGATTGATACTGCAATAGCAACCTCAGCTATTTTGGCGAAGCAAAATGGTACATACCCACGATACAACAAAGAAGCTATCTTGGGCAGTAAATTTTTTAATGAAAATACTTCAAAGGAAACAAAGGCATTAGTAAAAGATTATGGTTTATATAATAGTCAACTTCTTACTATAGCACCAACAGGAAGTATATCTACTATGTTAGGTATAAGTGGGGGAATAGAACCAATTTATAATATATCATATACTCGTAAAACTGAATCGTTGCATGGTAAAGAAGAATATTATAAAATATATACTCCTATTGTCGAAGATTTTATGAAATTAAAAGGTATTACTGACGAGAAAGATTTACCCGATTATTTTGTTACTGCTATGACACTTAATTATCAAGATAGGATTAATATTCAATCTGCATGGCAATCTCATATTGATGCTTCAATAAGCTCGACAGTTAATGTTCCAGAAAACTTTACAATAGAAGATGTTGAAAAATTATACATAATGGCATGGGAAAAGGGATTAAAGGGAGTAACTATATATCGAGATAATTGTTCAAGGTCTGGTATTCTCATAAACAATACTGCTAAAGTTGAATCTGAAAAACCTATTGAACTTCCTTGGGGTACTGTCCTTGAATCTTCAGATGATCTTATTGGTAAGAAAAGAAAAATAAACTCTGGATGTGGAAGTTTACACGTACAAGCATGGTTTGACCCTTTTGATGGTAGATTGTTAGAAGTATTTTTATCTAAAGGTGGTACTGGTGGTTGTGCATCCTATATGGTTGGGTTATCGAGAACATTAAGTTTAGCATTAAGAACTGGTGCGCCATTTGATTATGTAATTGACCAACTTAAATCTGTACCTGCTTGCCCATCATATGTAGGAAGAACTTTAACTTATAAAGACACAAGCAAAGGTTCAAATTGCCCTAATGCAATAGGATATGCTTTAGTAGAAATGCAAAAAGAAGTTTTTGATGATTTGGGAATAGACGAAGAAATGCAAGAAGAAATAAAAGGTAAGAAAAACACATGTCCTGAATGTGGAGAGCCAGCTATATATGAAGGTGGCTGTATTAGCTGTAAATTGTGTGGTTGGAGTCGTTGCAATTAAAACAAAATATAAAAGTATATTGTGTGTAGGCTAAATCCTATGCACAATATACAGATAAAAGCATGATTGTATTGGAATTTTTATACTACAGAAATGGAAATAAAGATGGAATTTCAGGAGGAAGATAAGTATGAAAATTAAAATTATAAAAAGCGATGGATATGAATGGTATAAAGACTGTATAGGTAAAGAATTTATAGTTCAATCTGAAAGTAGAAAGAGTGGTAAAGGTAAATATGTTGTAAGATTGAATAAAGAAGATAGATACTTAATGAATGGATATAATTATGGGTGGGTTTTAAAAGAACATTGTGAGGTAATTGAAATATGATAAGAAATGGAATTAATTTTATGCTTAAACCTCCAAAAAATCTTAAGTGTCCTATATGTGGCAAAAAGTGTTATTTACATGAAAGAACAGGCAATTATGCTTGTATAGATTCTAATAAAGAATTACTTAATAAAAATATAAAATAGTATAAAATGTTTATTCTATTGGGAAAGGAAATATAAAAATATGAGAAGTAAGTTTGAAGTGTGTACAAAAGACGGTGAAAGCCACTATTTGCAAGGGTTTTGGAGATTTATTTCATTCATGTGGCGAAATAAGGGCAATATGTATTATTTTAGAGTGAATTTTTATTAAGCCAATAAAAGGCTCATTTCATCGGGAAAAAGAAAGGAATCAAAAAACTATGAAAATAGGAAAAGTTTATCTTGATTTTGAATCTATGAAGAAAGAGTTTAATTTACCAAATGACGCATTGTTAAAAAATATTGAAGCAATTAATAAAGACTATGGTGGAGAGGTAGAAATTACTTTTTATACTAATGATAATGGATACAATGATGTTGATTCCAGTTTATTAATAAGAAGGGAAAAGTTAAAGAAATGACACCACATTTACATTTATGTGAAATTAAAATGATAAACGTCAATTTTAAGAAAAATATATGGAAAAAAGATTGTCCATATAAGGGCAATTTATCAGAAGATGAACATGAGTGTGATTTGTGTGATCATATGGTTATTGTAGAATTTGAAGACGAAAATTGTACGAAGATTAAAAATATTATACGATAGAAATTTCATTTCTTTTCAAGAAGTAGTGAAATATTTAGGAATTTAAAGCAAATAGAAATAAGATTCTATAGGTTTAGGAGAAATAATAATGGATGAATATATCTCTATTATGCTTAATGTAACCGATTATTTAAACCTATAGATTCGCAGTTTGGTTTGGTGAAAGGAGTAATATGAAAAAATTAAAAAGATGGATACGGAACAAGTTAAGAAAATTTTTATACGTTGACGAATTAGAAAATAATTTATCAGAACTTAATGCGATAATACAAACATCTAAAAGTAATTTAGAATATGAAATTAAAAAAATAAATAGAGACATATTAAATTGTAATAATGTAATTGACGCTTTACATAATACTATTGAAAATGTTGTCCATAAGGTTATTGGCATTGGTTAGGCATTGAAGATTGTAAAGAAAAAGAAGTATTAAGGACTTTATACGGTTACAACGCCAAGAAAATTGGAAACGATTTAAAAAGCCATTTTAATAAAAGATTTGATGATGAGTTTGAAAAGAAAATACTCAATGCGATATGGTATAAAGTAAAAAGAAATACTCACTTATTTAATGCTGATAATGCTTTATTGCCACTTGAACATTATTATAATTTTGGTGGTAAAGTAGTAGACGTAAAAGAAAAATACATATGGATGATTAATGGAATTGAAAAGATGAGAAAACATATTCTTGAGAACAAATAGAACTATATTTTCATACGGAGATGAACTATGCAAATAGAATTTAAGAACGGAAGTAAAATTGAATCTATTGATACTCTTGAAAAACCAGTAAGAACCAAGAAATATGAAGAATTTATTAAGTATATCAGGGCTAATCCATATCAATTTTATCTAAAATATACTCCATGTAAACTAAGATGGTATCAAAAAATATGGCTATGGATTATGTGTAAGTTTAGTAAAAGTTTGGAGGGCTTATGAAAACATCAGAATTAATTCATACACTTACTGATGTTCTAGCAGAAAAAGGAGATATACCAGTAAATATTACCTGTTTAACTTGCAATGGAGATGTCAATTTTGAAGTCACAGGTACTCAATGCTTTGGTAGTAATTCATTTGATATTGAATTTGAGCCAACTAATGACGAGATTGATTTAATTAATGAATTACGAGAAGTGCCGGATACAGAAGAATAAACAAAGCAAATAGGAATTCTATCGGGAGGTAATTATATGCAATATTATTCTGCTTTAGCTAAAGAAAAATTATTAAATAATACTATATGTATTAGAGAAGATAATTATATAAGGAATATGAGAGAACATAATGATGTAAATGGTAATACAGTATTTGTTTCTAACATTTTACCATTTGACAAAAATCCAGAAAATTATATTATTAATAAGAATGATCAAGTACGATATATGCCTGTCAGTATAGTACCAAAAATTCCATATTAAAATGAAAGAGCGATTTGATAGTATGAAAGGAATAATTATGGATAGAGAATATTTGAACAAGATTGAAAAATTAATTGAAGAAAGAAGAAATGAAGAACCAATACAAAAAGAAATTAATAAGTTGTTTAATGAGATGTTCCCAACAAAACAATTTGAAAAAGTTTTTATGTTAGGATATGCACATGCTTTAGCTACAATTAAAAATGAAATGTATAAATACTTCTGTAAAGATTGCAAGGAATATATTGATATATTGATTGATTTTAGTAAGAAAGATGGAGTATTAGCAGACTCACTTAATAAACTAATAAAATAATATTTTTATGGGTTCAAAACAAAAACGTCAAAATATAATTTTGATATAAAATTTTTGAAAGGAGCTTGTACATATGAATGGTATAGAAATTTTAAATGAAACAACTAAATGGACAGCAGGTGGGGGATATTTATTCTTAGGAATTATGGCTATTATTATAGCATTAGCTTGCTTAGTTGCAGTTATTATTTCAATAAAAGAACGAGATTTTAGTTACGTATCTTTGGCTTTTTTAATTTTAACGGTGTTATTTAGCACATCGGCTTTTGACAAATATGCTAATCGTAAACCATACCAAGAATACAAGGTTACAATATCAGATGATGTAAAGTTTTCTGAATTTACAGACAAATATGAAATCATCTCACAAGAGGGTAAAATTTATACGGTCAAACTCAAGGACGGGTAATTAAGTGAAACAAAATATAACTAAACAACAACTTGGGGAATTGTCTGATAAACAGATAGAAAAATTGTTTAAATATTGGTGGAGCAAAACAGGTAAAGCCAAGAATAAATCAACCCCATTAATAATTGGTAGTGACATTAATGTCATTCGCAAATAAATAAATTATTTTATTTGAAAGGAAATAATATATGAAGATTTATGAATTGATGAAAGCTGTAAACGAAAATTTACAAGAGTACATAGGCAATAAATATAAAATAACTAAAGGTCATGCAACAGGATGTGCGTTTGGCAAGAATTTAGACTTTAATAATTTTGTCATTAGTAATACAGGTAATTTTATAAATAATAAATATGATGATGAATATTTAGTAGCATTTACACCAGATGTTGAAGTTGAATTAATTGGTAAAAGAGAAGTTGATTTAGAAGATTATTATACTCCTAATGATTTTCTAAGGAGGCGATAATTTGAAACAAAATATAACCAAACAAGACTTGTTAGAATTAAATGATAAACAGATTAAGGCACTTTTTTCATACTGGTGGGAGACACCACCTGTAAAGAAAAATCCAAATACTCCTTATGCAAGATGTGAATATGATACAGGTTATTTATTGGATTTACCTTTAATGAGTATATGGGATATGATTGAGTATCTTGATAATAAAATACTTGATATTAAAAACAACGTAGATGGATATTACATACATACTCTAGAGGGCTTTGTTATAGGAGTAGATATTGAGCTTTGTAATGCCCTTTGGATGGCAGTTAAAGAATATTTAAATAAATAATATAGAAGAGGGATTCTATCTTATGCAGAAAGTAGCAAAATTTTACAAAGTGTCATCTTACCAATACATAGGTACAGATAAAATAAGCGAAGAAAATTATCAGAAAAAACTACAAGAATGGAAAGATATTAAATTACCACAACGAGCAACAGATGGAAGTGCAGGATATGATTTTTTTTCACCTATAGATTTTAAACTTCATGCTCATAATACAATAAAAATTCCCACTGGTATTAGAGTAGAAATTTTAGAAGATGGATGGTTCTTAGGGGCATTTCCTAAAAGTGGGCTTGGATTTAAATATAGACTTCAACTTGATAATACTTTAGGAATAATAGATCAAGATTATTTTTATTCAGATAATGAAGGACATATATTTGCAAAAATAACTAATGACACTTATGAAGGAAAATGTCTTGAAATAAAAAAAGGAGAACCTTTTATTCAGGGTATTTTCTTACCATTTGGAATTACTATAGATGATGAAGATTACCCAAAACAAAAAAGAAACGGTGGATTTGGAAGCACTAATAAAACGTTAATAAACATATAATATAAAAGGAGAGTGGCTTGTATGAAATGCTTTACCTGCTCATATCTACATATCAACCTATCAGATAAAGACGATATTCCTGTTGTAAATTATCGTTATCAAAAATGTTTTAGTAAATGTGAATATCTCGACAAGCCACTCTCTTCTATTTCAAAAGAAGATTTAGAAAGATGCCATTATAGAGAAAAAGGAACAAAATGTCAATAACCCACCACTAAAGTGGCGGGCTTGCA